>NZ_JBNNWO010000019.1:0-106319 GCF_050281105.1 Methylobacterium sp. NPDC080182 | reverse complement strand
ATGCCGCGGGCCGTGGCCTGCAGGCCGGCCGCCGCGGTCGAGACCTGCGCGACGATCCCGCCGACGGCGTCGGCGAAGCGGTCGGCGACCTGCCGGATCGCGAGGCCGCGCTGGCGCTCCGCGTCCTGCCGGGCCGCCTCGGCCTCGGCCTCCAGCTGCCGGGTGCGGATCAGGTTGTCCTTGAACACCTGCACGGCCGCCGCCATGGCGCCGATCTCGTCGCGTCGGTGCCGGAACGGGACCTCGGTGCCGGCCTCACCCCGCGCCAGCCGGGTCATCGCGGCGGTCATCGCGGCGATCGGCCGCGAGATGTAGAGGAGGCCGAAGATCGCCGCCGCCAGGGCGGACACCAGCGCGAGGCCGATGCTGGCGACGGCCGCGGCGGACGCGGCCTCGACTCGGGTCATCGCCGCGTCCGCGTCCTGCTGGGCCGCTTTCTCGTCGTGGTCCGCCAGACGGGCCAGGGCCGCCCGGGCACCGTCGTACAGTGCCACGACGTCGGGCCGGATCAGCAGCGCGGTCGCCTCCGTCTGCCGCCCCGCCTCCACGAGGCGCCGCACGTCCTGATCCACCTCCGCGAATCGGGTCCAGGACGCGCCGAACGCGTCGTAGTGCCGCCGCTCCTCGGCGGTGGTGATCAGCGGTTCGTAAGCCCGGCGCGCGTCGCGCAGCCGCGCGTGCGTGTTCGCCAGGGCGGCCTCATTGGCGTCCCGGTGCTCCGGCGTATCCGACAGCAGGATGAGCCGGTACTGCTTGATGCGCACCTCGGAGGCCGCCACTTCGATCGCGCCGACCTTCTCGAGGGAGGGCACCCAGTCCCTGGCCAGCGCCGTCGCAGCCTGCCCGATCCCGGCCAGCTGACGGAGGGACAGACCGCCCTGCGCCGCGGAGATCAGGGCAAGTCCCGCGAAGAGAAGGGCCAGGATTGCTTTGAGTGGAATGGATGCGCGCATGACGATCCTCGGCCAGATCCGAGTGCGGGACGGTCGCATCGGGCGGTCCGACGCAGGCGACTGCATCTAGCCACTTCAGGATCTCGCGCAACTCGCGCCTTAAAAACATCATAGAACGATTTTCACTTATAATAATGCTCTAGAACCGATAATTTACCGAACAAAGCTACATTATCATATCAGATAAAGGTCAACCGTCGCGCAAGTTCGGGTATCTGCTTCGGCCGAAAATCTCTCTTATCCAGACGAAAGCGTTGACGGCGACGATACAAGTGACGCTTGTGCCGGACCCGCACGCGACGGTCCGCGTCGACCGAGCCCCCATCCTTCCGAGAGGATTCCGCGCCCGGCCGCGATGCCTACCCGAGTCCTCACGCACCTCCGTCGATCCGGCCTTCCGCCGGGATCACCGGGACGAGTTGCACCCCGGCCTTCGCTCCTGCATTGCTCCTCAACCGCAAGGGGAGGGTTCGGGGCATGTCGACGGCTCGGGTCACCGTGGTCGATCACCCGCTGGTGCAGCACAAGCTGACCCATCTGCGGGACAAGAACCGCTCGACCAAGGGCTTCCGGCAGATCCTCAACGAGATCGGGATGCTCCTGGCCTACGAGGTGACCCGTGACCTCCCGCTGGAGCCCGTCACCATCGAGACGCCCCTCCAGCCGATGCAGGGGCAGCAGATCCAGGGCAAGAAACTGGTGCTCGCGCCGATCCTCCGCGCCGGAGTGGGCTTTCTCGACGGCATGTTGTCGCTGGTCCCGTCGGCCCGCGTCGCGCATATCGGGCTCTACCGGGATCCCGAGACGCTGGAAGCCGTGGAGTACTACTTCAAGGCGCCGTCCGATCTGGCCGACCGGACGGTGCTGGTGCTGGATCCGATGCTGGCGACCGCCAACTCGGCGATCGCGGCCCTCGACCGCCTCAAGGCCCGGGGCGCCTCCGACCTCCGCTTCGTCTGCCTGCTGGCGGCGCCGGAGGGCCTCGCCAAGTTCCAGGCCGCCCATCCGGACGTGCCGGTCTGGACCGCGGCGATCGACAGCCACCTGAACGACCACGGCTACATCGTCCCGGGCCTCGGCGACGCCGGCGACCGGATGTACGGCACCCGCTAGGAGCCGGCCTCAGCGCCGACGCCGGGCTCCGGCGCGGCCCTTGCCGACGACCTTGCGGAGGGTCTGCGAGAGCTGATCCACCGAGTAGGGCTTCTGGATCAGGTCGAAGCCGTGGACGCCCTCCTGCGCCAGCACGTGGCTGTAGCCGGAGGTGAGGACCACCGGCAGGTCGGGCAGGCGCCGCTGCAGCTCGCGGGCCAGCGCGATACCGCCCATGCCGGGCATCACGACGTCGGAGAAGACGGCGTCGAAACGGAAGGGGATCCTCTCGATCTCGACGAGCGCCTCCTCGGCATTGGTCGCCCAGACGGTCTTGTGCCCGAGATCTTCCAGGATCTGCGTGGCGAAGCGGCCGACCTCGATGTTGTCCTCGACCACCAGCACGCAGAGGCTGGCGCCGTCGAGCCCGCTCTCCTCGCTCCGCGGCGTGACGGACATGTCCGGCGCGTGCTCCGCCTGCGGCAGGTAGAGCGTGAAGGTCGTGCCGTGGCCCGGGCTGCTGGACACGTCGACGTCGCCCCCGGACTGCTTGGCGAAGCCGAAGACCTGGGACAGCCCGAGCCCGGTGCCCTTGCCGATGTCCTTGGTGGTGAAGAACGGTTCGAAGATGCGCGGCAGCACGTCGGCCGGAATGCCGATGCCGGTGTCGGACAGCGACACCGCCGCGAAGGTGCTGCGCGACCCCGCATGACCGCGGATCGCCGGCATCGGCCGGTCGCCGGATAGCTTCAGGGTGAGGGTGCCCTCACCGCCCATCGCGTCGCGGGCGTTCACCGCCATGTTGATCAGCGCGGTCTCGAACTGGCTGAGGTCGGCGCGGATGTAGCAGGGGGTGGCGGGGATCTCGGCCAGAACGCTGATGCGCGCTCCGGTGACCGAATCCAGCATCTCCGCCACGGCCCGCAGCGAGGCGCCCACCTCGAAAACCTCGGGCCGGAGGGCCTGACGGCGCGCGAAGGCCAGGAGCTGGCCGGTCAGCTTGGCGGCGCGGTCGACCGTGTCGGAGATGGCCTCGACGTAACGGCGACGGCGCTCCTCCGGCAGGTCCGGGCGCTTGAGCAGGTCGGTGGAGGATTTGATCACCGTCAGCAGGTTGTTGAAGTCGTGGGCGACGCCGCCGGTCAGCTGCCCCACCGCTTCGAGCTTCTGCGACTGCCGCAGCGCCTCCTCCACGCGCTCGCGCTCGGCGCTCTCGGACTGGAGTTTGGCATGAGCCTCCGCCAACGCCTGCATACTGCGTCGCTGCTCGGTCAGGTCCGTCAGGATCCCGCAGAGGAGCGGCTGATCGCCCTGGCAGGCGAAGCGGCTGAGCGACAGGAAGGTCGCGCTCTCCGATCCCGCCGCCGCGCGCAGCGCGATCTCCTCGCGGACGGGCCCGTCCATCGCGTGCCGGATCAGGCGCCCGAGGTCGACATCCGCGTGGACGAAATTCCGGAGCGCGCGGCCGGTCAGGCGCTCCTGCTGCTCGCCGAGCATCTCGGCCAGCCGCCGGTTGCAGTAGAGCAGCGTCCCGTCCAGCGCCAACGTGAACGCGCCTTCCTGCATCTGCTCGATCAGTGCCCGGTAGGGCAGGTCCGCGTTCTCGAGCGTGTAGACGAGGCGCTCGTGGTTCGGGCCCTCCACCACGACGGCGTCGAAATCGCCCCGGCGGATGGCCGCGAGGGTCTCCTCGCTCTCCTCCAGCCGCGCCTCGAGCTCGCGGATATGGGCGCGATAGGCGTCGAGCCCGGGCTCGTCGCCGGGCAGCAGAGCGTCCACACCCATCAGAGCGGCTCCGCGGCGGACGCGATCTCGAGACTGCGCAGCACGCGGCCCTCATCCAGGAGGTCGCCCGAGAGGCGCCGTTCCGGCCCCGGCGCCAGTCTCAGGAGTGTGGGCGCGGCGAGGATCCCGTCGCGCTCGGCAAGGTCGGGCTGCTGATAGATGTCGACGATCTCCAGCTCGTAGCGGCCCGGGAAGTGGGCCTCGCAGATGCGGCGCAGCACTTCGACCGCGCGCAGCGAGCGCGACGCGGTTCCGGCCACGAACAGCCGCAACCGGACGTGCTCCGCGTCCGTCGGAGACGAGGCGGCCGCGTTCAAGGCCGGTCGGCCTTGGGACGGATGTCGAGGCCGACCAGAACCTTCTCGGTGTTCGACAGGTCGCCGATGATCCGCTTGAGCGGCGACGGCAGCCGGCGCACGAGGGTCGGGATCGCGAGGATCTGATCGCCGGCGGCGAGCTGAGGGTTCTTCATGAGGTCGATGACCTCGATGTCGTAATGGCCGGCCAGGTGCTCCTCGCAGAACCGCTTCAGGTTGCTCAGGGCAGCGAGAGACTTGGCCGTCTGCCCGGCGACGTAGAGGCGCAGGTGATAGTGGCCGGAATCGCGGTCGGGATCCGTCTCGGGTGCTTGGTCGTCCGATGTCGTATCGCTCATTCCGCGGCACTCCGTCGTGCGCTCAACGCCTGCTGCTCCGCCGCGAGCGTGACGCCCCGCGCCGCGTCCTCGGTACGCAGGCTCTCCTCCTCGTCCACGGCCGCCTCAAGACCGGCCCTGAGCTCCTCGATCTGACGCTCCAAGGCGGAGCGTCGGCGCGCCATATCTCGGAGCCGGCGCTCGGTCGCGTCCCGGTGCTGCAGCGCGGCCGCGCGTTCCTGAGCCTCCTGAACCAGGCGCGCGGTGCCGGTGAGAACACCTGAAGGACCAATATAGGCATCCACCAACTGGATCCCGTCCGACGACATCAGAAATTCGCGGATCTGGTTGGAGTGGCTCATACCCCGCGCCTTGATGACGTAGAGGGTCCGCGTCCGCTCGCCGTTCGCCTCCATGTTCTGAAGCTTGATCCAGGCATCCATCAGGGAGGACACGCCGAGATCGTTGTCCTCGATCAGGGAGCCGTCGCCGCGGAGGGTCGTGAAGATCGCCGTGATGCCGCGGGTCTTGATCAGGTCGATCATGCGCAGGAGCGTCGCCTGCAGCTCGCCCGACGACCCGCGCAGGGCCGAGATCGGGTCGAGCACCACCACGTCCGGCCGGAACTGGTCGAGGTCGCGGTGCATCCGCGCGAGATGCGTCTCCAGACCGAACAGGCTCGGCCGCGCGGCCTCGAAGCGGAGGCGGCCGCTCGCCACGTGCGCGGCGAGGTCGAGCCCGATCGAGCGCGCGTTGCGGATGATCTGGGCACCGCTCTCCTCGAACACGAAGGCCATGCAGCGCTCGCCGCGCCGGCAGGCCGCGTCGAGGATCGAGGCGGCGAGCATGCTCTTCCCGGTCCCGGCCTCGCCGGAGATCAGGATCCCGGAGCCGCGATGGAAGCCCCGCGGCCCCAGCATGGCGTCGAGCCCGGCGATCCCCGTCGAGAGGATGCCGTCGGGCACCCCGTAGACGAGATCCGCCGAGGTCACCGGCAGGACGCTGATCCCCGCGTGATCGATCAGGAACGGGTACTCGTTGGTGCCGTGGGCGGAGCCTCGATACTTGACGACGCGCAACCGTCGCGTGGTGATCTGGTCCTCGACGCGGTTGTCGAGCAGCACGACGCAGTCGGAGACGTACTCCTCCAGGCCCTGGCGGGTGAGCGGCCCGTCGCCGCGCTCGCCCGTGATGATCGCGGTCAGGCCGCGATCCTTGATCCAGCCGAACAGGCGGCGCAGCTCGGCGCGGAGCAGGGTCGGATCGGTGAAGCCCGCGAACAGCGTCTCGATCGTGTCGAGGACGACGCGCTTGGCCCCGATCGAGTCCACCGCGAAGCCGAGGCGGATGAACAGGCCCTCGAGGTCGTACTCGCCGGTCTCCTCGATCTCGCTCCGCTCCACGCGCACGTGGTCGATGGCAAGATGGCCCGCGGCGATGAGACCGTCGAGGTCGTAGCCGAGCGACGCGACGTTCGCCGCCAGATCCTCGGCCCGCTCCTCGAAGCTCATGAACACGCCGGGCTCGCCGTAGAGCGTCGCGCCGTTGACCAGGAAGGTCGTGGCGAACAGCGTCTTGCCGCAGCCCGCGGCGCCGCAGATGAGCGTCGGCCGCCCGGCCGGCAGACCGCCATGGGTCAGGTCGTCGAAACCGGTGATGCCGGTCGCGACCTTGGGCAGTGTCCGGGCGGCTTGCGGGTCGGGCACGATGGGCGAATCCCTGGACGTCTCGGAGGACGGCAAGTCCGGAAGTGGGGCGGCGCTTTCAACCCTGCCGGGCCGATCGGGACGGTTCGCACCGCGAGAGACGCGGAGGCTGGCGCGAACAGCGCGTCGAACGGGCGGAACACCGGTGGAATGCGGTATGGCAACGGGTCCGCCCGCGCAATATGGGTGTGTGACGCGTCTGGCCGCCATCCCGTCGACGGACTGCGCAGACCGATGGAGGGCCTCCATGCTCGGCTGGGACGTCGACGTCAACGAGGCCCTGACGGCGCCGGCCGTCGCGCGCAACCGCGACGCGATCCTGGCCGTGCTCCGCGAGATCCTGCCCGACAGCGGCACCGTTCTGGAGATCGCCAGCGGCTCCGGTGAGCACGCGGTCCACGTCGCCGCGGCTCTGCCGGGCCTGGACTGGCTGCCGAGCGATCCCGAACCCGCCGCCCGGCGCAGCATCGCCGCGCACGCGCTCCGGGCCGGGCTCGACAATATCCGGCCGCCGCTCGCGCTCGACGCCGCCGCCGCGGCGTGGCCCGTCGCGCGGGTCGACGGGATCGTGTGCATCAACATGATCCACATCGCGCCCTGGGCCGCCACCGAGGGTTTGATGGCCGGCGCCGGCCGGGTCCTGAGCGCGGGCGGCGTCCTGTTCCTGTACGGGCCGTTCCGCGAGGCGGACCGGCCGTTCGCGGAGAGCAACGCCGCCTTCGACGCCTCCTTACGCGCGCGGGATCCCGCCTGGGGCGTGCGGGACCTCGACGCCGTCGCGGCGGAAGCGGCCCGGCACGGGCTCAGCCTGGTCCGGCGCGTGGCCATGCCCGCCAACAATCTGAGCCTGATCTTCAGGCGTGCGGACAGGTGAGCGCCCGTCTGTCACGGCTTTCCGCATCTGCACACTGTATTCAAGCATCCGCGTGCTGCACTATCCTGTCCTGGACCCGATGCGGCGGCAAAAGCCGCACGGGCCGCAGGAGGAAGCCCATGCCGATGGAACGCAGCGTCTCGAGCCGGGCCCTGGCCCTGCTCGCAGTGGCCGGATTACTGGGATCGACGCAGGCGCGGGCCGCGGATCCCATCAGGATCGGCGTGATCGCCGAGGCGCAGTCGGTGGTCGGGGCCTCGATCCCGCAGGCCGTCCAGCTCGCCGCCGACGAGATCAACGCCCAGGGCGGCGTCGACGGGCGCCAGATCCAGGTCGTCACCTACGACGACAAGTCCTCCGCCTCCGACGCGGTCCGCGCCTTCCAGCGGGCGGTCTCCGAGGACAAGGTCAACCTCGTCATCGCCAGCTACATCTCGGAGGTCGTGCTGGCGCTGATGCCCTGGGCGGCCCGGCTCAAGACGCCGATGATCACGCCGGGCGCGGCCTCGAACGAGATCAGCGCCGCGGTCCACAAGGACTACGCGCGCAACAAGTACACCTTCCACGGTTACCTGACCTCGGCGGCGCTCGCCCAGTCCATCTGCGATTCCACCAAGGACATGCTGATCGACCTGATGAAGGTGAAGACCGCCGCGATCATGAGCGAGGACGCGGCCTGGACCCGGCCGCTCGACGTCGGTTACGAGAAGTGCCTGCCCGAGATCGGCGTGAAGGTCGTCGACCACATCCGCTTCTCGCCGGACACGGGCGACTTCACGCCGATCTACAACAAGATCGAGGCGGCCAAGCCCGACCTGATCGTCACCGGCATCTCGCATGTCGGCGTGCAGCCGACCGTGCAGTGGCAGAACCAGAAGGTGCCGCTCGCCATGACCGGCATGAACTCGCAGGCGACGTCCTCGACCTTCTGGTCGAACACCAACGGCGCGACCCAGGGCGTGATCTTCCAGAGCATCGCGGTGCCGGGCGCGGCGATCACCGACAAGTCGCTCGCCTTCAGCGCCGCGTTCAAGAAGCGCTTCGGCAGCGACCCGTCCTACGCCGGGTACATGGCCTACGATCAGGTCTACTACGCCGCCGACGCGGTGAAGCGGGCCGGCACCACGGAGGCCGACAAGCTGGTCGACGCCCTGGAGAAGACCGACTGGGTCGGCACCGTCGGGCGCACGCAGTTCTACGGCAAGGACGACCCGTTCACCCACTCGATCAAATACGGGCCGGGCTTCGTCACCGGCCTGATGGCGCAGTGGCAGGACGGCAAGCAGGTCGCGGTCTGGCCGAAGAGCCTCGCGCAGGGCGCGATCGTCCTCCCGGCCGCCGTGAAGGCGGCGGCCCGCTAGGCGGCTCCCCGGACCGGCAACGGGCGCGCGGCTTGCCAAGCGCGCCCGTTGCCGCAAGTAGAGCCGGGCCGCGACACCGTGAGCGCGGCCGAGACGACGTGCGCGCTGAGGACAATCGCTGATGGCCACCACCGACCTGCCCGGGACCATGCGCCAGATCCGTTACGCGGGTTCCGGCGGACCGGAGGTGATCAGCCTGGAGAACGCGCCCGTGCCGAGCCCGGGGCCCGGCCAGGTCCTGATCGAGGTGGTGGCGGCCGGGGTGAACCGGCCCGACGTCGCGCAGCGGTCCGGGGTGTACCCGCCGCCGCCCGGCGCCACCGAGATTCCGGGCCTCGAAGTCGCCGGCCGCGTGGTCGCGCTCGGCAGCGGAGTCGAGGGCCTGTCGGCCGGCGACGAGGTCTGTGCCCTGGTGATCAGCGGCGGCTACGCCGAGTACGCCGTGGCCGAGGCGGCCCACTGCCTGCCGCGACCGAAGGCCGTCTCGCTGGTCGATGCCGGCGGTCTGCCGGAGACCTTCTTCACGGTCTACTCCAACGTGGTCCAGCGCGGCCGCCTGACGCGCGGCGAGAGCTTCCTCGTCCACGGCGGGTCGAGCGGCATCGGCGCCACGGCGATCCAGATCGCCAAGCATGTCGGCGCCCGGGTCTTCGCGACGGCGGGCTCCGCCGAGAAGTGCCGGTTCTGCGAGGATCTCGGGGCGGATGCCGCGATCGACTACAAGCAGGCCGACTTCGCCGAGGAACTGAAGCGCCTCACCGACGGGCGCGGCGTCGACGTCATCCTCGACATGATCGGCGCCAGCTACCTCGCCCGGAACCTGAAGTCGCTGGCACCGGACGGGCGGCTGGTGATGATCGCGCTGATGGGCGGCTACAAGGTCGACGGGTTGAACATCACGCCGATCATGCGCAACCGCCTGACCTTCACCGGCTCGACGCTCCGGCCGCGCGGGAAGGCCGACAAGGCCGCGATCGCCGACGGTCTCCGCCGGGACATCTGGCCCGAACTCGAGGCCGGACGCATCCGGTCCGTCACCCACGCGACGTTCCCGCTCGAAGAGGCGCGGGCGGCGCACGAGCTGATGGAATCGAGCGCCCATCTCGGCAAGATCCTGCTGACGACCGGCCGCTGAGCCGGCCCCGTCAGGAACCTGCCTCGGCGGCCCCGCGTTGGCGGCCGGTAACGAGATCGTGTCGCACAGCGCCCGTTCCGGCGTGTGGCGTCCCGCCGAGGAAGGTTTTGCACATGGCCGAGAGACTGAACCCCAACGAGAGCCGCCAGGGCGAGCGCGGCAAGCCGGTGCTCTGGGTCCTGGTGGCGAGCCTCGTCCTGCTGGCGATCGCGACCGTGGGCCTGCTCACGTGGAACGGCGCCAACTCGCCGAAGGACTACGCCAGTCAGAGCCAGGACGCGTCGCGCAAGGAGGTGACGGGCTCGGTCAACGGCCAGTCCGGCGGCTCGTCGCCGTCGAACAGCACCGCCGTTCCGGGCGGCAACCCGTCCTATCCGCAGCCGGCCCAGCCGGGCGCGAACGGCGCGCCGAAGTAAGGCGTCGCGCGCGGGACGGGATGCGCCGTCCCGCGGCCGACTCTCTCAGCGGGTCGGGATCGGCGTCGGGCCGCGGTAATCATAGAAGCCGCGCTTGGCCTTCCGGCCAAGCCAGCCGGCCTCGACGTACTTCACGAGGAGCGGGCAGGGCCGGTACTTCGAATCGGCGAGGCCCTCGTAGAGAACCTGCATGACCGACAAGCAGGTATCGAGGCCGATGAAGTCGGCCAGCTGCAGCGGACCCATCGGGTGGTTCGCGCCGAGCTTCATGGCGGTGTCGATCGACTCGACCGATCCGACGCCCTCGTAGAGCGTGTAGATCGCCTCGTTGATCATCGGCAGCAGGATCCGGTTGACGATGAAGGCCGGGAAATCCTCCGACATCGTCGACGTCTTGCCGAGCTTTGCGATGAACGCCTTGGCCGACTCGTAGGTCGTGTCCTCGGTGGCGATGCCGCGGATCAGCTCGACGAGCTGCATCACCGGCACCGGGTTCATGAAGTGGATGCCGATGAACTTCTCCGGCCGGTCGGTCGCCGCCGCCAGCCGGGTGATGGAGATCGACGACGTGTTGGTCGCCACCAGGGTCTCCGGCCGCAGCGACCCGCACAGCGTGGTGAAGATCTCGCGCTTGGTCGCCTCGTTCTCGGTCGCCGCCTCGATGACGAGATCGCACGGGCCGAGGGCAGCGAAGTCGCGGGCGGGGACGATGCGCGAGCGGGCCTCGCCGCTGTCGCCTTCGGTGAGCGTGCCCTTCGAGACGAGGCGCGCGAGGCTGCCCTCGATCACCGACAGCCCGTTCTCGAGCCGGGCGGGATCGCGGTCGTTCAGCAGAACCTCGAAGCCGGCGGTGGCGCAGACCTGCGCGATGCCGCTGCCCATCTGGCCCGCGCCGACGATGCCGACCCGCTTGATCTCCATATGCATGTGCCGACCTGTGCCCCCAAGGCGGATGCCGCAGCGCTGCCGCCCAGCTCTCTGGACGGCACGGACGCGACGGCACCGCGCGAAGTCTCGCCGCTGCTGCCTTCTAGACCAATCCTCGATCCGGAAGGAACCCGTGAAGCCGCGTTCTGCGACAATGCTCGCGGGTTGCCAGATCCGGTGCCGTTACTGGCCCTTGGCTTTGCCGATCTCGGATTGCAGCTCGGGAACGACCTGGAACAGGTCGCCGACGAGGCCGTAATCGGCCACCTGGAAGATCGGCGCGTCCTCATCCTTGTTGATGGCGACGATGACCTTCGAGTCCTTCATGCCGGCGAGGTGCTGGATCGCGCCCGAGATGCCCACCGCGACGTAGAGGTCCGGCGCCACGACCTTGCCGGTCTGCCCCACCTGCCAGTCGTTCGGCGCGTAGCCCGCGTCCACGGCGGCGCGCGAGGCGCCGACGGCGGCACCAAGCGAGTCGGCCAGCGGCTCGATCAGCTCGTGGAACTTGTCCGAGGAGCCGAGCGAGCGGCCGCCGGAGACGATGATCCGCGCCGAGGCGAGTTCCGGCCGGTCGGACTTCGCGATCTCCTCGCCCTTGAAGCTCGAGCCGCCCGCCTCGGGCGCCGCCGCCGAGACGGCCTCCACCGGCGCCGGGGCGCCGCCCTCTTCGGCCGCCTTGAAGGCCGCCGTGCGCACGGTGATCACCTTCTTGCCGGCGGGCGCCTGCACGGTCTGGATGGCGTTGCCGGCGTAGATCGGCCGCTCGAACGTGTCGGGCGAGACCACCTTGATGATGTCGGAGACCTGCGCGACGTCGAGCAGGGCGGCCACGCGCGGCAGCACGTTCTTGCCCGTTGTCGAGGCCGAGGCGATGATCGTGTCGTACGGCTCGGCGATGGCGGCGATGAGCGCCGAGACCGGCTCGGCGAGGTCGTGGTCGTAGACGCCGTCCTCGGCGTTCAGGACCTTCTCGACGCCGTCGAGCTTGCCCGCGGCCTCGGCCACGGCCTTGGAGCTGGTGCCCAGCACGAGGGCGTGGACCGGCGCGCCGATCTCCTTGGCGGCGGCGAGCGCCTTCAGCGTGCTGTCCTTGATCTGGCCGTTGCCGTGCTCGACGAAGAGGAGTGTCGTCATGATCTGCTGGTGCCCTCGAAGGTGGTGGCGCGGGGCTCGACCGTCGACCGGGAGCCCCGCCTCGGATCAGATGACGCCGGCTTCGACCTTGAGCTTCTGGACGAGCTCGGCCGCGGAGGCGACCTTCACGCCGGCCGAGCGGCCCGGCGGTTCGGCGGTCTTCAGCACCGTGAGCCGCGGCGTGACGTCGACGCCGAGCGCGTCGGGTGCCAGCTCCTCCAGGGGCTTCTTCTTGGCCTTCATGATGTTGGGCAGCGATGCGTAGCGCGGCTCGTTGAGGCGGAGGTCCGTCGTCACGATGGCCGGCAGCTTGAGGCTCACGGTCTGCAGGCCGCCGTCGACCTCGCGGGTGACGTCGAGGCTGCCCTCGCCGGGCTCGATCTTATACGCGAAGGTGCCCTGAGGCCAGCCGAGCAGGGCGGCGAGCATCTGGCCGGTCTGGTTCGAGTCGTCGTCGATCGCCTGCTTGCCGAGGATGACGAGCTCCGGGCTCTCCTTCTCGACGACGGCCTTCAGGAGCTTCGCGACGGCGAGCGGCTCGCAGTTCACGTCGGTCTTCACCAGGATCGCCCGGTCGGCGCCCATGGCGAGCGCCGTGCGCAGCGTCTCCTGCGCCTGCTGCGGGCCGATCGACACGGCCACGATCTCGGTGACCTTGCCCTTCTCCTTCAGACGGATCGCCTCCTCGACGGCGATCTCGTCGAAGGGGTTCATGGACATCTTGACGTTGGCGAGCTCGACGCCGGAGCCGTCGGCCTTCACGCGAATCTTGACGTTGTAGTCCACCACCCGCTTGACGGGCACCAGCACCTTCATGGCGGTCACGATCCTTCCCCGGAGGATTCTTGTCGTCGTGCAGGCCACTCCCACGGGCGCGCGAGGCGCAGCGTGGCCGGGGCACGCAAGGCGCCGGACCGTAACGGCCACATTTCCGCCTTGTCAACGCGGCGCCGTGGCGGCCCCGCGAAAACCGCGATGCCGGCTCAGCGATTGGCGCCGGGCACCCAGAGCACGTCGTCGGCCCCGTCGCCGTTCGCCGCCCGGCTCGCCACGAACAGGAAGTCCGACAGGCGGTTGAGGTAGCGCAGCGCCTCCGGCGAGACCGTCTCGTCCTCCCGCGCCGCGAGGCTGACCGCGAGCCGCTCGGCGCGCCGGCAGACGGTCCGGGCGAGGTGCAGCGCCGCGGCAGCCGGCGAGCCGCCGGGCAGCACGAAGGATTTCAGCGGCGGGATCGCGGCGTTGAGCGCGTCGATGTCGCGCTCCAGCCGGTCGACCTGGCTCGCCACGATCCGCAGCGGCTCGTAGGGGAGGGGCTCCGGGGTCGGCGGCGTCGCGAGATCGGCGCCGAGGTCGAACAGGTCGTTCTGGATCGCCCCCAGCATCCCGTCGAGGGGGCCCTGCGTGTGCAGGCGCGCCATGCCGATGCAGGCGTTGGTCTCGTCGACGGTGCCGTAGGTCTCGACCCGCAGGTCCGCCTTCGAGCGCCGCTGCCCGTCCGCCAGCGCGGTCGTCCCCTTGTCGCCGGTCCTCGTGTAGATGCGGTTGAGCTTGACCACGGGGTGGCGTGCCTCAGAACGTGTAGCCGATCTTGCCGCCGAAATTGGTCAGGCCGCGGTTGTTGGCGCAGAGCCCGGCATTCGACATGTGCTCGACCGTCGCCATGATGCTCCAGTGCTCAGTCAGGCGGAAGCCCAGGGCAGCCGCCTCGCGGAACATCGGCGAGCAGCCGAGGGTGTTGAAGCCGTAGGGCGTTTCGGCCTTCGGGCCGGTCCAGCCGTTATGGGCCACGCCGCCGAAGAACCCGTCGAGGAACACGCGGCGGTTGAAGGTCTCGGGGAAGATCTCGAGCGTCCAGGTCGCGCCGAGATAGGCGTAGCTGGTCCGGCCGCCGGTGTTGTAGCTGCCGCCGACGGTCGGCCGCGGCACGAAGGCCTGCCAGAACGGATCGTCGCTGATGCGCGGCTTGGCGAACAGGATCTCGCCGTTGACGTTCGCCTTGCTGAATCCGGGGAGCTTGCCCTCGGCGCTCCCGGGATCCTGCACCGAGCCGCCGATCCGGATCTCCGACACGATGCTGAGCGGCTGGACGGGGGCCGCGTAGGCGGCGGGCGGCGGCGGCGCGAGGTCGGCGGCCGAAGCCGGCAGAATCGCCGCCCCGGTCAGAAGGCCGAACAGACGGAGGCGGGAAGGGGCAGTCATGCGGGCTCGGCCGGTTAGGCGCAGCGATTTGCTTCTACTGAGCGTAGCAGAGGCCCGCGCGGCGGGGCGGCCTATTCATCCTTCACCGGATCGAAAGGTGTTCGGTGCGGCGGCGCGGTCACACCCGCCCCGACGACCTCACGCCGAGCGCCACCAGACGACGCCCATGATGATCACGATCGCGACGAACTGCAGGAGCACCCGGAGGCGCATCAGCTTCTGCGAGAGGTTCACGCTGCCGCCGCGCATCATGTTGGCGAGGCCCGCGACGAGGACCGCGGCGACGGCGAGGCAGGCGATCAGGACGAGGGTGTTGGACGACATGCGGTCGGGGATCCGGGTGGGGCGCGAGCCGCGATGCGGCTCGGCGCGTCGTTGAGGTCTCGGGCGCTCAGTTGCGGCGGAGCAGGCGCTCGAAATAGTCGAGTTCCTCGCGGGGGCGACTCGGGTCGCCGAGCTTGCGCCGCAGCTCCTCCATGATGCGCCGGGCGCGCTGGACCGCGGACTCGTCGGCCGTGGGGACGCGGACCCGCCCATCGCTCATGTCGCGGCCGCGGGTCGGGCGCCCGAGGGGATCGTCGTCGCGCGCGCCGGCCTGACCCTGCTGGCCCGGCTGCTGACCGCCCTCCTGCTGGCCCTCGCCCTGGCCCTCGGCCATCTCCTGCATCTGCTGGGCCATGCCGTCGGCGCCGCGCTTGAGGCCGTCGAGGGCGCGGCCCTGCGCGTCGACCGCGCCGTCCGGATCGCCGTCCTTCAGCGCGTTCTCGGCCTCGCGCATGGCGTCCTCGGCGTCGGAGAGGCCCTGCTCGCCGCGCATGCCGTTCTCCTTCATGCGCTTCTGAAGGTCCTCCAGCCGCTGCCGGAGCGCCTGCTGGCGCTCGCCGACGCCGCCCTGCTGGCCCTCGCCCTGCTGCCCCTGACCCTTCTGGCCCTGTTGGCCTTGCCCCTGCTGGCCTTGCCCCTGCTGACCCTTCTGACCCTGCTGGCGCTGGCCCTGCTGCCCCTGGCCCTGCTGGCCGCGCTGTCCCTGCTGCGGCTGGCCGCGGTTCTGCGGGCGCTGGCCGTCGCGCTGCTCCTCGCCGTCCTTGAAGGTCTCGTCGCGCAGGCCCTGCTGCTCGCGCGACATCGCGTCGAGATCGCGCATCTGCTTCTGCATCTCGCGGGACGCCTGATCGGAGCGTCCGCCGCGCTCGGCGGTCTGGAGATTCTCCAGGATGTTGCGCAGCTGCTCCATCAGGCGCTGCGCCTCGGCGGTGTCGCCGCGCTTCATCGCCTCCGCCATGTCCTGGATCATCTTGTCGAGATCCTCCGGCGTGACGGTCTTGGTCTGTCCGTTGTTCTGGCCGCGCTCGCTCTGCTCGCGGGGCTCGCGGCCCTGCTTCTGCGCCATCTCGGACAGGAACTTGTCGAGCGCCTGCTTCAGGTCCTGCGTCAGGCGCTTGATCTCGTCGTCGGGCGCGTTGCGCTCGATCGCCTCCTTCAGCCGGTCCTGGGCCTGGCGGAGCTGCTTCTCGGCGTCCGACAGGTCGCCGTCCTCGATCTTGAGAGCCATCTCCCACAGGAGGTCGGCCACCGCGACCAGGTCGGAATCCGTCCGGGCGCGGCGCAGCCGCTCGGTCGCCGTCCGCAGGCCGAGGAAGATCGCGGGCTGCGGCGTGAAGGTGTCGGGCGCGACCAGCAGGGCGTCCAGCGCCCCCTGGACCCAGCGGCGATCCGTGTCGGGCGCGGTGACGAGGCGGCGGCGCTCCTCGGCGAGGGCCCGCGCCAGCGGCTCGCGGAACGGCCGGGCCGGCAGGACGATCTCGGCATCGGGCGTGCGCCCCTCCTGGCCGGCCTCGTCCTTGACGACGATGTGGTAGCGGACCTTCGCGCCGGACCAGGGGCTCTCCGTCAGATCCACGAGGGTCTTGGTGTCGGTCTCGCCGCTGGCGTCGCCGGGCAGCGCCAGGTTGATCTGCGGCACCGGGACCAGGGCGCGGGCGGATTTCAGCGGCTCGATCACAGCCTCGGCCGAGCTGATCCCGTAATCGTCCTTCGCCCGGTAGGTCAGGTTGAAGGTGCCGCGCCCGTTCACCTCGGGGCCGCCCACGGCGGTCACCTCCGGCGGCCGGTCGGGGATCGCGTCGACGGTCAGGCGCTGCCTGCCCGCCGGGGTCACGATCGTCAGCTCGGCGCCGCCGACGACGCGATAGCGCTCCTCGCGCAGGTCGGGACGCGCCTCCTGCCCTGGGACCGGGACGAGTCCCGCGTTCGGCGTGAGCGTCGTCTCGGACGCGGCCTTGCCCTGGCCGGCGACCCGCACGATCAGCTGCGCGTTGATGGGCGCGCGCAGGTGCTGGTCGCTCCCGTCCATGGCGATCAGCAGCGGCGGAAGCCGCGTGTAGAGCGGCGGGTCGATCCAGCCGTCCACGCGGAAGTTCGGGCCGGGCGCCGCCGGCTCCTGCCAGTCGAAGGCGGCGCCGATCCGCTGGCGCCACTCGGGGCCGGCCACGAACAGGCTGGCGACCGCCGCGACCACTAGGCCGGCGCGCAGCGCGAAGGGGTCGTGCCGGGTCATGCCCGGCCGCGGCAGGCCGACCCGCAGGGCCGAGATCGCCTGCGCGGCGCGGCGCTGGTGGAGGTCCCACAGCAGCCGGCTCCCCGGATCGGCGGCGCCGACGGCGAGGCTGTCCTGGGCGGCCGAGGCCGGCCCGTGCCGCAGCTTCGGATCGCGAGAGGCGGCCTCGCGGTCGAGCCGCGCCAGGGCGAGGCGCCGGTCCGGCCGGGCGATGTGGATCAGCGGCAGGAGCGCGGCGACGAACAGGATGGCGAGGGCGCCGAGGCCGATCTGGCGCCAGAGCGGCGTGAGGTCGAGCCAGACGCCCGCCCAGGAGACGACCAGGAAGAGCAAGAAGACGCCGATACCGCGCCAGAGCACGGGCCAGGCCTGCTCCCACAGGGCGGCGGCCTGCGCCTGCGCCACGAGCCGGTCGAGCCGCGTGGACGCCGCGTCCGCTCCGCCCACCCGGGTCTTGCTCTCGGTGCCGTTGCTGCCGATCACGCCGACCGTTCCGCCTCACGCCGAAGGAGTGGCCCACGGAGCCGCCTTCGGCGGGCCCCGTCACACGTGCCTAGCATGGTGGGCCGCGCGGGTCGGCGGGTCAAATCGGCGCGACGGCGGCCCGACCGGCGCGCCGGTCAGTTGTGCGCCTGGATGAAGTTGCGCACCTGCGGGTAGATCTGCGATTCCCAGCGCCGCCCGGCGAAGACGCCGTAATGGCCCACGCCCGCCTGAAGGTGGTGCGTCCGCATGTACGGGGCGAGGTCCGAGCACAGGTCGTGGGCCGCCATGGTCTGCCCGACCGCGCAGATGTCGTCCCGCTCGCCCTCGACCGTCATCAGCGCCGTGCGACGGATCGCGCGCAGGTCGATCGGCTCGCCCCGATACGACACCGCGTTCCGGGCCAGGGCGTGGTCCTGGAACACGGTCTTGACCGTCTCCAGGTAGAAATCGGCGGCGAGATCGAGCACCGCGAAATACTCGTCGTAGAAGGTCTCGATCGCCTCGGCCTTGTCGTGCTCGCCGTTGGCCATGTGCCAGAAAAGGTCGGCGTGGCCCTGGACGTGGCGCTTGGCGTTCATCGCCATGAAGGCCGAGACCTGCACGAAACCCGGATAGACCTTGCGGCCGGCCCCCTTGTGGCGCGACGGCACCGTGGCGATCAGGTTCTTCTCGAACCACTCGATCGGCTTGGAGGTCGCGAGCTCGTTCACGCCCGTCGGGTTGACCCGGCAATCCACCGGGCCGGCCATCAGGGTCATGCTGCGCGGGGCGGCCGCATCCTTCGACTGCGCCATCGCGGCGGCGGCCACGAGGGCCTGCACGGCGGGCTGGCAGACCGCCACCATGTGGGCGCCTTCGCCCATGGTCCGCAGGAACTGGATGAGGTGGCTCACGTAGTCGTCGAAGCCGAAGGTCCCGTCGGAGAGCGGCACGTCCCGGGCGTTGTGCCAGTCGGTGATGTAGACGTCGTGGTCGGGCAGCATCGTGCGCACGGTGGCGCGGAGTAGCGTGGCGAAGTGGCCCGACATCGGCGCCACCATCAGCACCTTGGGCTGCTCGGTGTGGATGTCCTTCTTGAAGTGGAGCAGCGTGGCGAAGGGCGTGACCTCGACCGCCTCCTCGGAGACCGGGACGCTCCGGTTCCCGACATTCACCGACTCGATACCGTAGGGCGGCCGCGCGAAGGTCAGGCCGGCGCGCATCATCATCCGGGCCCCGGCGGACATCCAGGTCGCCGGCTCGCCCCACCCGACCCAGGGCGACCAGATGTCGTTCAGCAGCCGCCCCCACGCCCGGGTCTGGGCGGCCATGTCGGTCTGCAGATCGAACGCGTCGTACAGCATCGGGCAGGCACTCGCTTGAGCCCTGCCCGGCACGCGGGCCATCGGGGCGGCAACGTTGGCGGATGCCGGAGTGAGGGTTGCATCAGCGTGGCCGTGCAGGATGGGTCCCGTTCCCGGAGGCGGCAACTGTCCGATAGGCGGATGCGAACAAGAATTGTCGTGACGTGACTTTGATGCACCACGCGCCGCGCCGATCACATTCGGGTGTGCCGAATCGCCCGGCACACCCCCGCCGTCACGAGGCGCGGCGAATGACCGGGCGCGGGTCGGACTCGCTCCGACGATGCTCGCAGGCGACCTTGAGGTACCGGTCGCTGCCCCCGGGCAACCCCGCCTGGGCGGCCATCGTCTGGGCGTGCATCAGGCATTCCATCGGCGTGTGCGCCGGCGCGACGATGACGTCGAGGGCGGTGTCGCGCGAGCAGTCCTGGGCCAGCAGCGTGCCGGCACAGACGAGGGCAACGGAGAGCAATTCCGACATGACGGACCTCAGCTTCGAGTGATCGAAAGGTCCGCGGGGTGCTCCGGCGTGCGAGCCACCGCGTTGTCGTTGCCTGGTCGCTTCCTCCGGTTGCTGAAGACTTGAAGCACGTCATGTGCCAGCGCAGCACGACGCGTCCCTTGAGAGGTGCAACGCCGTCCGGGCCGGACTCAGTCGCGGGCGGGAAG
Organism: Methylobacterium sp. NPDC080182; assembly: GCF_050281105.1. Classification (NCBI taxonomy): domain Bacteria; kingdom Pseudomonadati; phylum Pseudomonadota; class Alphaproteobacteria; order Hyphomicrobiales; family Methylobacteriaceae; genus Methylobacterium; species Methylobacterium sp. NPDC080182. Next base: position 87,045 of record NZ_JBNNWO010000019.1, on the reverse strand, counting down.
CCAGCGCGTCTCCGGCTCGTCGGCGGGCAGGAGCGCCGCGACCGCGTCGAGGTCGACCACGTACTGATCGGTGAGGCGCTGCCACATCTCGACCGGCGAGGCGACCTGCGGCCGGAGCCCGTCGAGGGCGCGGGCGAGCAGGGCCGCATTGACGAGCTTCGGGCGCGGCACGAGCGGGTCAGCGTTCAGCATCGATGACGATCCCATTGGAGTGACGCCATCCTGGGTCGATCGTGGTTAATGATGGGTTACGTGCCGCCTCGACATCTTGCGCTGTTCTTGCGGACGCTTTCGCGCCGGGCTCTGAGCTGGATTCGCCGGCGCCCCCGGTCACGCCGAGGCGCCGCCAGACCTGAGCAACGCTGCCCGCGGACGCACCGGGCCGCGCGGGATCGCCCAGGCGAATCAACGCGCGTTCGCCAGGGCGTCGGCACCCGCTCGAGTTCACAAGCCGGACCCCTTCCCTTATCAGGCAGGCGCATCGAGCCTGTCCCGGCCGACGAAGTGCCGCCGCGCAGGGCGCGCACGGCTCCGGTCGCGCGGCTCCGGTCGATTGTGCGAACGGGACATCATGGACGCCAAACCTGAAGCGATCGGCGCGACGCAGGAGCCGACGGCGCGACTCGTGCTCGCGTCCGCTTCGCCCCGCCGTCTCGCGCTGCTCCAGCAGATCGGGATCGAGCCCGCGGCGCTCCTGCCCGCCGAGATCGACGAGACACCGCGTAAGGCCGAGCCGCCGCGCGAGCTGGCGCGGCGCCTCGCGCGGACGAAGCTCGCCACCGCCGAGGCGGCGCTCCACTTGGAGGACACGACGACGCCGACTTGGCTTCTCTCGGCCGACACGGTCGTCGCGGTCGGGCGGCGCGTCCTGCCGAAGGCCGAGATCCCCGACGAGGCCGCGGATTGCCTGCGCCTGCTCTCGGGCCGGCAGCACCGGGTCTACACGGCGGTCTGCGTGCTCTCGCCCCGCGGGCGCCGCGAGCGGATCGTCGAGAGCCGCGTCCGGTTCAAGCGGCTCTCGGGTCGGGACATCCAGGGCTACGTGGCCTCGGGCGAGTGGCGCGGCAAAGCCGGCGGCTACGCGATCCAGGGCTTGGCCGGGGCCTTCGTGGTCAAGCTGGTCGGCTCGTACAGCGGCGTGGTCGGCCTGCCGCTCTACGAGACCCTGAGCCTGCTCGACGGCGAAGGATATCCTGTGCGGGCCGGGTGGGGCGCCCTCGCATGAACCGCGAACGCCGGCCGCCGCCCTGTCCGATCTGCCGGAAACCGTCCGCGCCGGAGTTCCAGCCGTTCTGCTCCCAGCGCTGCGCCGACGTCGATCTGGGGCGCTGGCTCAACGAGCGCTACGCGATCCCCGAGGAGCTCGATCCCGACGCGCCGCCGCCCCCGCCGGATCCGGAGCGCTGAATTTTTCGGCCTTCCGGTCCCGTCGATGTCACGCGAGGCTGGACAGGCCGCCAAGCACTCACTATACCCCGCGACGTCCGAGGCCGGCACCGGCGCGGACGACGCCCAGGTAGCTCAGTTGGTAGAGCATGCGACTGAAAATCGCAGTGTCGGCGGTTCGACTCCGTCCCTGGGCACCATCATCCCGCTGAGCGCCCGACCATCGGATCGGTAGAGCCGGCGACAGGATCCTCGATTTTCTGACAATATTCGGCTGTAGGTCGCGCGCGTCCGTGCGTCCCGGTCAGCGCGTCTCCGCGTCGCGCAGGTGCAGGTAGGTCGGATCGAATTCGGCCGCTTCCTGCAGCCCGGCCCAGTCGTGGACGGTGAGGCGGCGACCCCGGAGCGTGATCAGGCCGGCGGCTTTGAGATCGCGGATCGTCCGGTTGACGTGGACCGACGTGATCCCGAGGGCATCCGCGAGTTCGGGCTGCGTCATCGGCAGGTCGCAGGTCCGGTCGGGTGCCAGACCGACGGCGTCGAGGCGGGTCATCAGCTCGCAGAACAGGTGAGCCATCCGCGCATACGCTTCCCGGCGCCCGGTGTTGAGCATCCATTCCCGGACCAGGGCGGCGTCCATCAGCGTCGCGCGCCAGAACACCTCGTTGAGGCGCGGGTGCGCCCGCAGCATCGCCCGGACCGTGTCGTGCTGGACGAAGCCGAGGCGGCAGGCGCTCACCGTGGCGATGTTGATGTCGAGCACCTCCAGAAACAGGCTCTGGAAATCCGGCACGTCCCCGGGGACGTGGTAGCTCATCACCTGCCGCTTGCCCGCGCGTGTCGACTTGTAGGTGCAGGCGATACCGCTGAGCAGCGTGAAGCTCCGCGACGGCCGGTCGCCCTCCCGAATGATGTCCTGGTTGGGCTCGAACTGGGCGACCTGCAGCGGGAGCGCGACGAGGGCGGCGCGCTCCGCGTCGGACAGCCGGAACAGGGCCACGGTCTCGATCCGGCGCAGGAACGGGTCTCTGACCGACGGTTGGGGTGTCTCGTTCATCGCGCCTCGGCCGTCCGGCAGAAGCGCTCGGCGTCGCGCGGCCGGTCGTCCACCGTCGTTGGTCCCCGCGTAAGTGTAGGGTCCCGGTCGGGCGCGACCAGGGCGAGGGCCGGCACCGGGCGCCCTCGGTGAGGCCGGGACTGGAATTTACCGGCCCGTCCGCGCACAGAAGTCCGGCGGCGCGATCGCCGTTCAGCCTGACGGAAAGCCCGATGAACACGGCAGATCTCGCCCCGCACGCGCATCAGGTCCTGCGCGACGCGACCCTGCCCGAGCTGCCCCGGCACTACCGCGGCAAGGTCCGGGACAATTACGACCTCCCCGACGGCCGTCGCATCCTCATCACGTCGGATCGGATCAGCGCCTTCGACCGGGCGCTCGCGGCGATCCCGTTCAAGGGCCAGGTCCTGACCCAGACCGCCCGCTACTGGTTCGAGCAGACCGCCGACCTGTGCCCGAACCACGTCCTCGCCTATCCCGATCCCAACGTGGTGGTCGGCCGGCGCCTGGAGATCCTGCCCGTGGAGGTGGTGGTGCGCGGCTACCTCGCGGGCACCACGTCGACCTCGATCCTGACGCGCTACCGCGCGGGCGAGCGGGACATGTACGGCCACACCTTCCCCGACGGGATGCGGCCGAACCAGCGCCTGCCGGAGGCGATCATCACGCCGACCACCAAGGCGTTCGACGGCGGCCACGACGAGCCGCTCACCGAGGCGGAGATCCTCGAGCGCGGGTTGCTGACGCGCGCGCAGTGGGAGACCGTGTCGAGGGCGGCCCTGGCGCTGTTCGCGCGCGGGACGGCGCTCGCGGCGGAGCGCGGCCTGATCCTGGCCGACACGAAGTACGAGTTCGGCACGGATCCCGAGGGCCGGATCGTCCTCGCCGACGAGATTCACACGCCGGACAGCAGCCGGTACTGGTTCGCGCAGAGCTATCCCGAGCGCTTCGCCGCCGGTTCGGCCCCGGAGAGCTTCGACAAGGACTTCGTGCGCAACTGGGTCGTCGCCCGCTGCGACCCGTACAAGGACGCCATCCCGGAGATCCCCGCCGAGGTCGTCCTGGAGACCGCGGCGGTCTACATCCGCGCCTACGAGACGATCACGGGCAAGCGCTTCGTCCTGCCGGACCCGGCCGAGGAGCCCCTGGAGCGGATCCGGCGCAACATCGCCGCCTATCTCGCGGCGTAGCCTCGGGGTCGGGACAGGAGGTGCGGCGGCCGGCGCCGCACCCGGTCGAGCCCGTCAGGCCGCCGCGGCGATCGGGGCCGGCGACGGCGCGTCCATGGCGCGCAGGTAGACGTCGAGGAGCGTCTCCTGCTCGTCGCGCTCGTCCTTGTCCTGCTTGCGGATCTTCAGGATCTCCTTGAGCACCTTCACGTCGAGACCCTCGCCCTTGGCCTCGGCGAAGACCTCCTTCTTGGCCTCCATCAGGTCCTTGATCTCCTCCTCCAGCCGTTCCACGCGCTCGATGATCGAGCGGATGCGGTCGCCCGCGACGCCCACGGTGTCGGTCATGTCGGTCATGCAGTCCCTCGTCGGATGACGGGGGCACCCTCGCCCGACAGGGTAAGCGGTGGGTTAAGGCCGGGCCGGTGCTTCGACTTGGCCCTGGACCGGGCCCTGGACCCGGCCCCGGATCCAGCCGGAGATCGCGTCCGCCACGGCGTCGCTGTTCGATTCCAGCATCATCATGTGGCCGTTTCCGCGGATGCCGTGGTCGGCGAGCGCCAGCCGGTCCGGCTTCGCGCCCGCCTGAGTCAGGAAGGCCGCCGTGCAATCGTCCATGGTGGCCCGGAACGACGCCTCGGCGGTCACGATCACCGCCGGCACCCGGGCGAGGTTCGGCAATCGGCGCGCGGGCTCGGCCTGGAGCCAGCAGCGGATCCGGTCGGGCGCGGCGGCGCTCTCCGCCTGGACGACCGTCAGGTCGGCCGGGCCGCTCACCGGCGGCTCGAAGTGCAGCGGCACCCGGGTGATGCCGTAGGGCCGGGCCCGGGCCTCGCCGACGCGCTCGTACCAGTCCGCGCCGCCCTTGAAGCGGATGTCGTAGAACGTCGGACCGTTCGGCTCGACCGCGACGTGCGCCTTCACGAGGTCGGGCCGCTGATCCGACACCGCCCAGCCGAAGACGCCCGCCTGCGAGTGCGTCAGCAGGATCGCCGGGCCGATCTTCTCCAGCAGGGCGATCAGCGCCGGGTCGACCAGCTCCTCGCTCCGCAGCGCGCTGGCGATGTAGGGCACCTGGGAGAGGTAGAACTGATCGAAGGCGGCGTTGCCGCGGATCCCGGCGCCGCCCGGCCACTGCGTGTGGAGCTTCGCCTGCGGGTAGAGCGCGGAGCGCTCCTGCCCGGTGAACACCGTCTCCAGATCCTCGGCGGGCAGGCGGGCGTAGGGGCCGTAGGTGTCCGGGTCGCCGCCCGAGCGGCCGCGACCGACCTGGTCGACGACGTAGACCGCGAAGCCCTGCGCGGTGAAGCGGTCGGCCCAGCCCGGCCGGCCGTCGGGCGTCCCGAGGAAGTTGGTCCCGGTCTGGGCGGTGCCGTGCACCAGGACGATCGGGTAGGGCTGCGTCACCCGCTCCGGAACGCGGTACTCCACGAACATCTGGCCGGACGCCGTCGTCTTGCCGCCCGCGGTGGCGTAGCGGCCGCCGACGAAGAAGTAGCCCGCGGGCTGCGTCGGCCTGAACGGCCCGTCGGCGGCACCCGGCTCGGCGGCCCCGGACGGGGATGCAATGGCGAGACAGAGCAGGGCCAGCGCCCCGGCGGCGGCGTTCCTCGACATGGCGTCCTCCCGCGGGCGTCTGGCGCGCCCGGCGGGAGGCATATCAGCGTGAAAGTCCGGCCCGGTCCAGCCGGGCGGCCGATCAGGCGTGGGCGAGGCGCGGCTTCTTCCCCAGCGCCTCCTCGACGGTGCCCGCGCCGTCGAGATAACCGTGGACCTTGGGGTTCGGCATGATCAGCGAGGCCACGAAGGCGATCGCCATCAGGACGGTCACGTACCAGAAGAACGTGCTCTCCATGCCGGCGTCCTTGAACCACAGGGCGACGAACTCGGCGGTGCCGCCGAAGGTGGCGTTGGCGATGGCGTAGGAGAGGCCGACCCCGAGCGCCCGGACGTTGGTGGGGAACAGCTCGGCTTTCACGATACCGCTGATGCCCGTGTAGAACGACACCACGGCGAGCCCGAGGGTGATCAGCGCGAAGGCGAGGTAGGGGTCCTTGTTAGTGCCAAGGGCCGTCATCAGCGGCACCACCATGAGCGTGCCGAGGCCGCTGTAGAGCAGCATGTTCGCCTTGCGGCCGATCTTGTCGGAGAGCGCGCCGAAGATCGGCTGGATGATCATGTAGACGAACAGCACAACCGTCATCGTCTGCGAGGCCGACGTCTTCGGCATGCCGGCGGTGTTGACGAGGTACTTCTGCATGTACGTCGTGAACGTGTAGAAGCTCAGGGAGCCGCCGGCCGTGTAGGCGACCACGACCAGGAACGCCCGCCAGTGCTTGGCCAGCGCGGCGAAGGTGCCGGCGGTCTCCTTGTCGCTGCTGTCCTTCGTCTCGGCCAGGGAGCGCCGGAGATAGAGCGCGACGACCGCCAGCGCGGCGCCGATGAAGAACGGGATGCGCCAGCCCCAGGCGGTGAGTTCCGGACCGGTCATCACCGTCTGCAGCAGCACCAGGACCAGCGAGGCGAGGAGCTGGCCGCCGATCAGCGTCACGTACTGGAACGAGGCGAAGAAGCCGCGCCGCCCCTTGATCGCCACCTCGCTCATGTAGGTCGCCGAGGTGCCGTACTCGCCGCCGACCGACAGGCCCTGGAGCATGCGCGCGAGCAGCAGCAGCACGGGCGCCAGCGTGCCGACATGCTCGTAGGTCGGTAGGATGCCGATCAGCAGCGAGCCGAAGCACATCATCAGCACCGAGATGACCATCGAGGTCCGACGGCCGACGCGGTCGGCGATGCGCCCGAACAGCCAGCCGCCGATCGGCCGCATGAAGAAGCCCACCGCGAAGATGCCGGCGGTCTGCAGGAGCTGACTGGTCGAATCGCCCTTCGGGAAGAAGGCCGGCGCGAAATAGAGCGCGAAGAACGCGTAGCAGTAGAAATCGTACCACTCGACGAGATTGCCCGACGACGAGCCGACGATCGCCCAGATCCGGCGCTTGCGGTCCGCGGCATCATCGAGGTCGCTCGGTGCGATACCGATCGTATCGTCGCGCGAGGCGGACATGGCGTCTCCGTCGATCAATCTTGGTGCCGGCCGAGGCCGGTCTCTTCTTGGTGCGGCGCGACGTTACAGGTGACGCGTCCGATCGCAAGGCCGTGATCCGACTTAGCCGAGGACAGCGCAGGGCGGTGTCACCGGCCGCGGGTCCACAGTGCCGCGGGAGGGAACGGTTCGCCTCAGGACCCCGTTGCGGGCCGGCGTGGGCGTCGATGGCGTTCCGACCACCGCAGGAGGAAGAGGCCATGAAGCGAGTTCTGAGAGACGCGGTCGCGGCCGCCATCGTCGTCGCCGGCGCGGCGACGGCGTTCGCGCAGGGCGGCCCGGGCGGCGGAGGGGCCGGACCCGGTGGTGCGGGCGGCGGCGCCGGCGGCCCGGGTGGTGGGGCCGGAGCGGGCGCGGGTCCGTCCGGCGGCGGCCCGGCCGGCGGCCCTGCTGGCGGTGCCGGCGGCGGGATGCGGGGCGGCACGCCCGAAGGCGGGGCGATGCGCGGTCCCGGCGGTGCCGAGGGTGGACCGCGCGGCGCCGAGGGACCGGGTCGCCCGGGCGGCGCGGCCGAGCGTAACGGACCGGCGGACCGGGGCGGCCCGGCCGCGAATCCAGGTGCGGGCGACCGCGGTGCGGGCGAACGCGGTGCGGGTGAACGCGGTGCGGGTGAACGCGGTGCCGGCGATCGGGGTGGCCGCGAGCCGGGTGCCGGACCCGAGCGGGGCAACCGCGACGCGGCCGGTCCCGAGCGCGGCGGTCGCGGTCCGGCCGGCGAACGGGACGGCCGTGCCGGTGCCCGCGACCGCGGCGCCGTCCGCGGCGCTGTCGGCCGCCTCGACACCCGTCAGCGGACCGAGTTCCGCAGCTCGATCACGCGTCTGGGCGTCTCGCCGCTCCGGGACGTGGCTTTCGGCTTGGCGATCGGCACCGCGATCCCGCGCTCTGTCAGGCTCCACAGGCTGCCGCCGGCGATCATCGAGCTGGTGCCGGAATACGAGGGCTACGACTTCGTCCTGGTCCGCGACGACATCGTGATCATCGATCCCGACACCTACGAGATCGTGGACGTGATCCCGGCCTGAGCGGGCAATCACAGGAAGATCGGTGGGCCGGGCGGATCCTCTGCCCGGTGCCCTCTACCGTCCGCCGTCGAGGAGCTTCGACACCACGCGCGCCGTGTAGTCGACCATCGGCACGATCCGCGCGTAGTTCAGCCGGGTCGGACCGATCACGCCGACGACGCCCACGATCTTCTTCGAGCCGTCGCGGAACGGCGCCGCGATCAGCGAGGATCCGGAGAGCGAGAACAGCTTGTTCTCCGAGCCGATGAAGATCCGCACGCCCTCGCCGCCCTCGGCGCGGGACAGGAGATCGATCACGTCCTTCTGGGTCTCCAGGTCGTTGAACAGAAGGCGGATCCGCTCGAGATCCTCGACCGCGCGCAAGTCGTCGAGCAGGTTCGCCTGCCCGCGCACGATCAGCTGGCGGGCCTCCGTCGGGCCGACCGGCGTGGCGAGCCCGGCATCGACGAGGCGCTCGGTGATCGCGTCGAGCTCCCGCTTCATCGCCTTGCGGCCGGCCTCGATCTCGGCGCGCAGCGTGCCGAGGGTGCGCCCCTGCAGGCGCGCGTTGAGGAAGTTCGTCGCCTCCTGGAGGGCCCCGGCCGGCAGGCCCGCCGGCAGGTCCACGAGGCGGTTCTCCACCGAGCCGTCGTCCGAGACGAGGATGACGAGGGCGCGGGCCGGATCGAGCCGCACGAACTCGATGTGCTTCAGGTTGACGTTCGCCTTGGTGGTCAGGACGACCCCGGCGCCCCGGGAGACGCCGGACAGCATGGTCGAGGCCTCGGCCAGGGCCGAGTCGAAGGTGTGACCCGAGGCGGCGGCGCGCATCTGCGCCTCGATGCGCGCCTGCTCGTCCTGGCTGACGTCGCCGAGCTCGAGCATCGCGTCCACGAAGAAGCGCAGGCCGAGCTCCGTCGGCAGGCGGCCGGCGGAGGTGTGCGGCGCGAAGATGAGGCCGGAATGCTCCAGATCCGCCATGACGTTGCGGATCGAAGCCGGCGACAGCGCCATCGGGAGGATGCGCGCGAGATTCCGGGAACCGACCGGCTCGCCGGTCGTGAGGTAGCTCTCCACGATCTGCCGGAAGATCTCCCGGGCACGCTCGTTGAGGGCGGCGAGCGCCTGCATCGCTTGGCCGTTCGAGAAATTGGGACTGGGGTGTGTCACGGGGTCATCCTGTGGTCCGATCATGTCCAACCGTCCCGCGCGGATCAATCCGTACGGCGATGCTTGCCCGCGGTTGCGCGGCGGCCTAAGAGCCCGGCCCTCGACACTCTCGACAGAAGGGGCCCGCGATGCGGCCTTCCAAGCGTGCCGCCGACGAGTTGCGGCCCGTGAGCCTGGAGCGCGCGGTCTCGCGCTACGCCGAGGGCTCCTGCCTCGTCAGCTTCGGCAACACCCGGGTGCTCTGCACCGCATCGCTGGAAGAGCGCGCGCCGCCGTGGCTGCGCGGTTCCGGCAAGGGCTGGGTCACGGCCGAGTACGCCATGCTGCCGCGTGCGACGCACGAACGCACCCGCCGTGAGGTCGGTTCCGGGAAGCCGTCGGGGCGGACCCAGGAGATCCAGCGACTGATCGGCCGTTCGCTGCGCGCCGTCACCAACCTCCCGGCCATGGGCGAGCGCCAGATCACGATCGATTGCGACGTGATCCAGGCCGACGGCGGCACCCGGACAGCCGCGATCACGGGCGCCTGGGTGGCGCTGCACGATTGCTTCGCCTGGATGCGGACCCGCTCGATCATCTCCGTCGATCCGCTGCGCGACCACGTCGCCGCCGTTTCCTGCGGCCTGTACAAGGGCACGCCGGTCCTCGACCTCGACTACGCCGAGGATTCGGCGGCCGAGACCGACGCCAACTTCGTGCTCACCGGCCGGGGCGGCATCGTCGAGGTGCAGGGCACCGCCGAGATGGAGCCCTTCACGCAGGAGCAGCTTCTCGAGCTCCTCGGCCTCGCCCGCGCCGGCACCGAGCGGCTGGTCGCCCTGCAGAAGGAGGCCCTCGCATGAGCCGCCGTCTGACCGGGAAGGTGGTCATCGCCACGCACAATGCCGGCAAGCTCGCAGAGATGCGCGACCTGCTCGCGCCGTTCGGGATCGAGGCGGTGTCGGCGGGCGAGCTCGGCCTGCCCGAGCCCGACGAGACCGGCACGATGTTCGCCGAGAACGCGGCGATCAAGGCGCGGGCGGCGGCCGACGCCACCGGGCTGCCGGCCTTCGCGGACGATTCCGGCCTGTGCGTCGACGCCCTGGACGGCGCGCCGGGCATCTTCTCGGCCCGCTGGGCCGGCGCGACCAAGGACTTCACCGGCGCGATGGCGCGGATCTTCGCCGAACTCGACCGGCGCGGGGCCGCCGAGCGCCGGGCGCACTTCGTGTCCGCCCTCGTGCTGGCTTGGCCGGACGGGCACACCGAGCTGTTCGAGGGACGGGTCTTCGGCGACCTCGTCGCCGCGAAGGGCTCCGCAGGCTTCGGCTACGACCCGATCTTCCGGCCGGACGGCCACGACCGCACCTTCGGCGAGATGAGCGCCGAGGAGAAGCACGGGGTCGACTGGCAGCAGGGGCGGGGCCTGTCGCACCGGGCGCGGGCTTTCGTCGAGCTGAGCCGCGCCTGCCTCGCGCCCGGCGCCTGATTGCCAAACGGCGCGCGGGCGCTCACATGCCCGCCATCATGTCATCGACCGGCCCGGACCATCCGACCCGCGACGCGGGCTTCGGGATCTACCTGCACTGGCCCTTCTGCGCCGCGAAGTGCCCGTACTGCGACTTCAACAGCCACGTCCGCCACGCGGGCGTGGACGAGCCGCGCTTCCTGGCAGCCTTCCGCGCCGAGATCTCCCAAACCGCCGCCCGCACGCCGGGCCGGACCGTGACCAGCATCTTCCTCGGCGGCGGCACGCCCTCGCTGATGCAGCCCACGACCGTGGCCGGGCTGCTCGACGCGGTGGCGGAGCATTGGGCAGTCGCGCCGGACGCGGAGGTGACCCTCGAGGCAAACCCGTCGAGCGTCGAGGCGGGCCGCTTCCAGGGCTACCGCGCCGCCGGGGTCAACCGGGTGTCGCTCGGGATCCAGGCCCTCGACGACGCCTCGCTGCGGACCCTCGGGCGCCTGCACGACACCGCGCAGGCGCTCGGCGCGATCGCCCTGGCGCAGTCGGCCTTCGCGCGGACCTCCTTCGACCTGATCTACGCGCGGCCCGGACAGACGCCGGACCTGTGGCGGGCGGAGCTAAGTGACGCGCTCGCGCGGGCCGCCGAGCACCTCTCGCTCTACCAACTCACCATCGAGCCCGGGACGCCGTTCCACGGGCTCGCCGCCGCCGGCAAGCTGGTGACGCCGGACGACGAGGTCGGTCGCGCCCTCTACGACGTCACCCAGGAGCTCTGCGCGAAGGCCGGCCTCCCGGCCTACGAGATCTCGAACCACGCGCGGCCCGGGGCGGAATCGCGGCACAACCTGCTCTACTGGCGCTACGGCGAGTATGCCGGCATCGGTCCGGGCGCCCACGGACGGCTCGTGACGGGCCGGGGCCGGGTCGGAACCGTGACGGAGCGGTCGCCCGAGGCGTGGCTCGCCCGCGTCGAGGCCGAGGGCCACGGGATCGTCGAGACAGAGAGCCTCTCGGCCGCCGACCAGGCCGACGAGTTCCTGGTGATGGGCCTGCGCCTGCGCGAGGGGATCGATCCCGAGCGCTACGCGGCGCTCAAGGGCCGGCCCCTGAACGGCAACCGCATCGGCATGCTGATCGGGGACGGCCTGCTCGAGCGGCTGCCGGGCGGCCGCATCGCCGCCACGGCGCGGGGGGCGCCGGTGCTCAACGCCCTGGTCGCCGAGCTCGCCGCCTGATCAGATCGCCGGCTTGGCGAGAACCCGGGGCGCCGGGCTGACGGGCGTCGCGGCGTTGTTGCGGATCTCGTAGACCGCGAGGGACCGCTCGCTCTGACCGTCCGGCCGGAACCGGAACGTCCCGTCGACGCCGGCGAAGCCCAGGCCGTTGGTCAGGGTGGTCTCGGCGAAGCGCTGCGAGCCGTAGCGCCGCGACAGGGCCGCGGCGAGCAGCACCGCGTCGTAGGCGAGCGAGGCCACCCGCGGCGGGACGGCGCCGAACCGAGCCTGGTAGCGCGCGCTGAAATTCGAGAAGCCGACGCGATCCGGCGCGGCGAAGCGGCCGCCTTGGAGGGCCGGCAGCGCGAACAGTGACGGCTCGTTCCAGAGGGCGGTGCCGAGGGGGCGCACCCGGGCCGGCGAGAAGCCCGCCTTCGTCAGCGCGGCCGCCACGGCGGGCATCGCGTCCGCGGTCTCGGGGATGAACAGCGCGTCGGCGGTGGCGCCGGGCCCGGCGATCACCCGCGCGAGCCGCTCGACCGCCGGGCCGGGCGCGCCGGCCGGGTATCGCTCCACGGCGGCGACGCGCGCGCCCTTGCGGGCGACGACCTCCCGGAACGCCGCCTCGACGGCGTTGCCGTAGGCGGTCTCGGGGATCAGCGCCGCGAAGGACCTCTTTCCGCCCGCGACCGCGTCCTCGACCACGCGGTCCACCTCCGGCTGCGGCAGGAAGCTCAGCAAGTAGACGCCCTGGTTCGCCACGGTCGCGTCCGTGGAGAAGCCGATCACCGGCTTGCCGGCGGTCCTGGCGACGGCCGCGGCGGCCTGGACGCTGCCGGCGAAGAGCGGGCCGAGGACGATCTCGGCGCCCTGCCGCAGCGCCTCCTGGGTCGCCTCCCGGGCACCGTCCGGACTGCCACGGTCGTCCTCGACGATGAGCGTCAGGTCGGGCTGCTGGGCCTCGTCGTAGGCGAGCTGCGCGGCGTTGCGCATGGCGGCCCCCACGGTCGATCCCTGGCCGGTCAGCGGCAGCACCAGGGCGACCTTCACCGAGCCCGCCCCGATTCGCCCGCCGCCGCCCGCGGCCGGCATCGACGGCGCCGCGGGCGCGGCGCCCGGTGCATCCGGCACGGCGGCCGGCGGTGACAGCTCGGCCTGCGGCCCGGTCGCGCGTCGCGCGAGGTCGCTGCCGACGCAACCGCCGAGCGAGAGCAGGATCGCGCAGAGCGCGGCGGTCTGGGCGGTGACACGCACGAGACGGTCCCGCGCGCTTGTCGGGCGCGCCATGGCGCGTACTCCTTCGGGCAGGCTCCGCAGCCTGACCGGCAGATTCTCAAATGTAAACGCGGCGGCGAGGACTTGCCCCCGGCCACGCGGCCTCGCCGCGACGAGAGGCGACCAGTGTGGCAAGATCGCCGGTGATGACCCGTAGATTCGACGACCCGGGGCCCGCCGCCCCGACCCGAGCTCCGTCCCCGAAGCTCGCCCCCGACCGCCCGCGCAGCACGACCTTCACGGCCTTCGGCCTCGCGAGCGAGACCGAACCCCTGTCGCCGGGCCTGCACATCGTGGCGACGCCGATCGGGAACTTGCGCGACATCACCATCCGGGCGCTGGCGACGCTGGCGGCCGCCGACGCGGTCCTGGCCGAGGACACCCGCGTCACCCGGAACCTACTGGCGCATTACGGGATCACGACGCCGCTGCTCGCCTATCACGAGCATTCCAACGACGCGGTGCGCGAGCGGATGGTGGCCCGGCTCACCGCCGGCGAGGCCCTGGCGCTGGTCTCGGATGCCGGGACGCCGCTCGTCTCGGATCCCGGCTACAAGCTGGTCCAGGCCGCCATCGAGGCCGGGATCGCCATCACGCCCGTCCCGGGGCCGTCCGCGGTGATGACCGCGCTGGTCGCGGCGGGCCTGCCGACCGACCGGTTCTTCTTCGAGGGCTTCCTGCCGCAGAAGGCCGGAGCGCGGCGCAACCGCCTGGAGGCGCTGATCCAGGTTCCCGGCACCCTGGTCCTGTTCGAATCGCCGCATCGCCTGCCCGACATGCTGGCCGACGCCGCTGCGGTGCTCGGTCCGGAGCGGCCGGCGGCCGTGACCCGCGAGCTGACCAAGCTCTACGAAACCATCCGGCGCGATACGTTGGGCAGCCTGAGCGCGCGCTTCGCCCAGGAGGGACCGCCGAAGGGGGAGATCGTGGTGATTATCGGTGCGGCGACGGCGCCGGAGCGCAGCGCGGATTCGGATGCCGCCCTCGACGCCCTGATCCTGGCGGCGCTGGAGCGGCACTCGATCAAGGATGCCGCCAGCCTCGTATCCGACGAGACCGGTCAGCCGAGGCGCCTCGTCTACACCCGCGCGCTGGCGCTGGCGCGGGACCAGGGATGACCGGGGCCCTGCCGGACCGGGCCGGCCGGCGCCGCGCCGCCTACCGGCTCGGCCACCGCGCCGAGTGGCTGGCGCTCGCCGCGCTGATGCTCAAGGGGTACTGGCCGATCGGCCGGCGCGTGAGCGTCGCGGGCGGCGAGATCGATCTCGTCGTCCGGCGCTGGAAGACCGTCGTGTTCGTGGAGGTGAAGGCTCGGGCGCGCCGCGACGACGCCCGGGAGGCGATCGACGCCGCCAAGCGGCGGCGGTTCTCCCGCGCGGTCCGCGCCTGGATCGGACGCAATGCGTGGTGTGCCGGGTCGACGTTCCGGGCCGACGCCGTGTTCGTCGGATCCCGCACCTGGCCCGCCCATGTCGAGCGGGTCTTCACCATCGAGGGTCTCTGACGGGCGGCCCGAGACCGCCGGAGCCGACGCGCCGGGTCTCAGTCCCGGGCGGCGCGGATCGCCCCGATCAGGGTCCGCTTCAGGTCGGCCTGGCTGAACGGCTTCTGGACGACGGGCCTGTCGCGGAACGGCTCGCGGATGCCGGCACCGCCGTAACCGGTCGAGAAGACCAGCGGAAGGTCGCGCTTGGCGATGGCCTCGGCCACCGGGTAGATCGGCTCACCCGCCACGTTCACGTCGAGAATGGCGACCTCGAACGCTTCCTGCGACGCCATCTCCAGCGCGGAGGACAGCCGCGCGGCCGGCCCGACCACGGCGCAGCCGAAATCGAGGAGCATGTCCTCCAGCAGCATCGAGATCGCGGCCTCGTCCTCGACGACGAGAACACGGACGCCGTTGAGGACGTCGTCGTTGGGGTCAGCAATCACGCCGGGCCGTCTTCCCTTCGAATGCCCCCGTCGCCGGGGATCTTGCCATGCGGCTGGTCACGCCTTGCGCACCGCGTGAGCAGCGTCCGGACGGGTGAACGCGGCCCGAGGGTCAGCCCGCGAGACAACCTGAGGCGTCGCCCGTAATGCGCAATGTGTCAAGCGTTCCCGGCCCGTTCCGACACCCAGACCGGGCGCTATGTTAACCGATGATACATTTTTGTGCGGGCGGTTTCGCGCGGGCGTATGCGAGTGTCGCCGCGCGGCCGCTCAATCGTCCTTGAACGTGACCTTGGCGCCCCGTGTCACATGCGCGGCGAGGTCGCGGGCGTTCCAGTTGGTCAGGCGGATGCAGCCGTGGGACTCCGTCTTCCCGACCTTCTCGGGCTCCGGCGTCCCGTGGATCCCGTAGCTCGGGATCGCCAGGTCGATCCAGACCAGGCCGACCGGGTTGTTGGGCCCCGACTGGATGGTGAATTTGTGCTGCGCCTTCACGCCCTTGAACGCGTATTTCGGGTTGTAGGTGTAGTCCGGGTCGAACGCGACGCCCTTCACCTTGGTCTCGCCGCTCGGGGCCGGCTTCTCGGCACTGCCGATCGACGCGGGGTAATAGGCCACGAGCTTTCCGTCGGCGCCGTAGGCGCGGACGTCGCGGCTCGACTTGTCGACCTCGATGCGTTCGACCTTCGGCTCCTGGGGCAGATCCTTGCCCTTCGGCTTGTCCGTGCCCATCGGGTCCACCGCCGCGACCGCGATGGTCGTGCCGGCCTTGTCGAGGGGCTTGCCGGGATTGAGCGCGCTGACGAGGTCGCGGCTCATGTGGAAGCGCTCGGCCAGCATCTCGCGGGGATTGGTGTAGCCCATCGACTTGAGCTCGGACTGCTCCTCCATCTTGGGCGGGATCCGCTCGACGTAGGGGCCCGCGGCGTCGGCCTCGGAGAGCGTGTAGTCGGTGACGGCGGGCTTGTCGCTGGTCGCCTGGAGCTTGTCCCAGATCTCGGGCGTCAGGTCCTCGCCGGCGGGAAGCCCCTGCGCCACCGCGAATGCCGAGAGGGCGTGACGGTAATTGTCGCCCTTCCGGCCGTCGATCGCTCCGGGATAGAAGCGCGCGCGATCGAGCAGCACCTGGGCCTTGACGATCAGTGGATCGGGCTTGTCGTCCGACGACTTGGCCCGACGGGCCTTCGCGTCGGACTTCGTGCCCTCGCCCTTCCCGGCGCCCGGCTGCGCCAGGGTCGCGGCGTTCACCGCCTCGGCGGTCAACGCCGGCGGCTGCGCCGTCTCGGCCTTCCGGCCCTTCCCGGTCCGGGCAGCCGCGCCGTGCGCGGCCAGACAACTCGCCAGGAGAGCCACGCAGACCGGCCGCCAAGGTTTCGGGATCATCGCCGTCGTCATTCCGGGAAGCGGGCGCGCTCCCGAGCCGAGAAATGCCGGATCTGCGGGAACGTTCCACACCGTTCTACTGGCACAGGCGATGACCGCCGTTACGCTCGCGCTCGTCGAGGTGGAAATGGTTGGCGTGGGCGGCGTTCGAGCCCGGGCCGAGGACGGTGCGGAAGAAGCCGCAGGCCTTGGCGCGCACCGCGCCGAGGAACTGCGCCTCCTCGGAGCCGTCCGGCATCGCCTTGACGGGGATACTCGCGCGTCCGGCGAAGGCGAAGCCCATGATGTCGGCGGCATTGGCGAAGGCGTGCTCGCTGAGCTTGGCGTCGACGTCGTGGTTCTGTCCCCGGCAGACATAGGAACCGCCGAGTTCGAGCGCGGTCAGCGGATGCTTCAGCGTTCGATCGGCCTCGATCTGAACCTCCGTCACCCAGCGCGCCAGCGCCTCGGCGGTCCGGCAGGTCAGCGTGGCGCCCTGCGGCAGCACCACCCCGTCGGCGAACTTCGTCACCTTGAGCGGCAGCGGCGCGGTGCACTGGCCTTCGGAGATCGCCGGCAGCGGCTCGAACTCGACCCCGAGACGCTTGAGGCGCGTCCGGCAGGCGGAATCGTCCGGCGGTGTCACCTTGAGCGCCAGGGCGGCCGCGCCCGACAGCTCGGGCGGCCGCGCGGGCGGCGCCGGCGGCGGTGAGGGGATCTCGGGCTTCGCTGTCTGCTTCGCTGTCTCCTTCGCGGCTTCCGTCGCGGTTTCCTTCGGGGCTTCCTTCCCGGCTTCCTGCCCGGACTCCGGCGGCTTGTCCCGGCCATTCTCCTTCGACGGCTCCCGGGCCAGGTCCTTGCTCGGCTCCTTGCTCGGCTCAGCCACGGCAGGTTTCAGCTCGGGCGGCCGCGCCGGC
The DNA here is from genome assembly GCF_050281105.1 of Methylobacterium sp. NPDC080182. Lineage (NCBI taxonomy): Bacteria > Pseudomonadati > Pseudomonadota > Alphaproteobacteria > Hyphomicrobiales > Methylobacteriaceae > Methylobacterium > Methylobacterium sp. NPDC080182. The sequence continues at coordinate 70,009 of NZ_JBNNWO010000019.1, read as the reverse complement.
GGCATCGGTGGCGCCGGCTCGGCGACGGGCGGCTTCAGCGCCTCGGGGCGCTCCGGCGGCAGCGGCGGGGGCGTCGGCACCGTGGCCGCCGGCGTCTCGACGGCGCCGACCGGCGTCGCCGGGAGGGCGAGCCCCGCCGCGAGGGTGCCGCCCGCCAGAAGCATCGCGGATCGGAGAATCGACAGGCTGCATCCCGGCATGGGGCCTCGAAGCGTGGGCGTTGGCCTCTACAACGGGCGAGACGCCATTCGGATCGCCCGGACCCGGTTGACGGCCGCGCCGATCGGACCACTGTCTTCCGGATCGCGCCGGCACACCCCATGTCGGCGCACCTGCGGCGCGGACGATCGCGCCGTCGCGTGGACGTCGAGATCGAGGACTGCATGTCGGACGCAGCTGATGCCGGGCTCCCGAGCCTGCCGCCGGACAATCCCTTCCGCGAGGCGCAGTGGAGCACCCCGCACGGCCTCCCGCCGTTCGAGCGGATCCGGCCGGAGCACTACCGGCCCGCGTTCGACGCCGCCCTGGCGGCGCACGATTCCGAGATCCGCGCCATCGCGAGTGAGTCCGCTCCCGCCACCTTCGGCAACACCGTCGAGGCGATGGAGCGGGCCGGCCTCGCCCTCGAGCGCGTCGCCGGCGTGTTCTACAACCTGACAGGCAGCCACACGAACCCCGAGTTGCAGGCCATCGAGCGGGAGATCGGGCCGAAGCTCGCCCGGCACGGCAGCGCCATCTACCTCAACCCCGAGCTCTGGGCCCGGATCTCGGCGATCTACGCCGAGGGCCTGAGCGCGGAGCAGCGCCGGGTCCTCGACCGGTACCGGATCCGCTTCCGCCGGTCGGGGGCGGATCTCGGGCCCGAGGACAAGGCCCGCATCGCCGAGATCGCGGCGCGTATGTCGGAGCTCGGGACCACGTTCAGCCAGAACCTCCTGGCCGACGAGAGCAGCTTCACCCTGCCGCTGCAGGGCGAGGAGGATCTGGCCGGCCTGCCGCCGTTCCTGCGGGCCGCGGCCGAGAGCGCCGCGAAGGAGCGCGGCCTCGACGGGCACGTCATCACCCTCTCCCGCTCGCTGATCGAGCCGTTCCTGGTCTGCTCGACGCGGCGCGACCTGCGCGAGCGCGCCTACGCGGCCTGGACGCGGCGCGGCGAGAACGGCGGCGCGACCGACAACCGGGCGATCATCGCGGAGATCATCCGGCTGCGCGCCGAGCGGGCGCGACTCCTCGGCTTCGAGAGCTTCGCCCATTTCGCCCTCGACGACACGATGGCGGCGAGCCCGGATGCGGCGACCGGGCTGCTGCGGGACGTGTGGACGCCGGCCCGGGCGCGGGCGGCGGAGGAGCGCGACCGTCTCCAGGCCACCATCCAGGCGGAGGGGCACAACTTTCCCCTCCAGGCGCACGATTGGCGGCACTACGCCGAGAAGGTGCGGCGCGCCGAGCACGACCTCGACGAGAGCGAGATCAAGGCGTACCTGCCGCTGGAGCGGATGATCCAGGCGGCGTTCGACACGGCCTCGCGGCTGTTCGGTCTGACCTTCACGGAACTCGCCGACGTGCCTCGCTACCATCCCGATGTCCGGGTCTGGCGGGTCGGCAATCCCGACGGGTCCGAGGTCGGCCTGTTCCTGGGCGACTACTTCGCCCGCGCCTCGAAGCGGTCCGGCGCCTGGATGAGCGCCTTCCGCTCACAGGAGCGCCTGAACGGGACGGTCACGCCGATCATCGTCAACGTCATGAACTTCGCCAAGGCGCCGGACGGCGAGGCGACGCTGCTGTCCTTCGACGACGCGCGCACCCTGTTCCACGAGTTCGGCCACGCCCTGCACGGGCTGCTCTCGGACGTGACCTACCCGCTCCTGTCGGGGACAGCGGTGTCGCGCGACTTCGTGGAGCTGCCCTCGCAGCTCTACGAGCACTGGCTGGAGCAGCCGGAAGTCCTGCGGACCCACGCGCGCCACCATCGCACGGGCGAGCCCATGCCCGACGCCCTGCTGCGGAAGCTGCTCGCCGCGCGGACCTTCAACCAGGGTTTCGCCACCGTGGAGTACACGTCCTCGGCGATCGTCGACATGACCCTGCACCTCTCGGCGGAAGGCGAGGGCGGTCTCGACGTGCCCGCCTTCGAGGCCGAGGCGCTGCGGCGGATCAGCATGCCGGCCGAGATCAGCATGCGGCACCGGACGCCGCACTTCGCCCACATCTTCTCGGGGGACGGCTACGCCGCCGGATACTACAGCTACCTCTGGTCTGAGGTGCTGGACGCGGACGCCTTCGACGCGTTCCGCGAGGCCGGCGACATCTTCGATCCGGAGCTGGCGAAGCGGTTGCGGACCTTCGTGTACGGGGCCGGCAATTTGCGCGACCCGCGCGAGGCCTACACGGCCTTCCGCGGGCGGATGCCGAGCATCGAGCCGCTCCTGAAGAAGCGCGGGCTCGCGGCCTGAGCGACGGGCGTGCGGTAAGGGTTTCGTAAACAAACGTCCTTAACGAACGCTTGCAGCGCGAGGCCGCGTGCGGAGTTCGGGGCGATGACGAAGATCGAAGCCAAGCAGGGCGTTTCCCAGGGCATCTCGCCGGCCGACCTGCTCAAGGCCGCGGTGACCGGCAAGACCGACGCCGCCGCGACCGGGACCGCGGCCTCGCCGGCCGGCGGGACGTTCGCGCTGGCGTCGCTGGCGCGCCTGGATCCGAAGCGGTTCGCGATCCCGGGCGCGACCCTGGCGGTCGGTGTCCTCCTGGGCGGGGGCGTCATGGCGCTCTCCCGCCCGGCCTCGGTCCGGCCCGACGCGCTCGCGGCCCTCGAGACGACGCTCGATGCCGGCCGCACCGAGACCGTGCGCCTCGCCGCCGACATCGCGCAGCTCCACACCGTGCTCGCCCACCTGCGCGCCTCGACCGACGTGGCGCGGAAGGAGGCGGCCAGCCGCAGCACCGCCCTCGGCGAGCGCCTGGCGCAGGTTGACAAGAGCCTGAACGGCAAGGTCACGGCCCTCGGCGAGCGGCTCGAGCAGGTCGAGCGCGACCACAACACCCGCCTCAGCGGCCTCGCCGCGCAGCTCGACCGCCGCGCGGCCGCGACTCCGGCCGCCGCGAAGGCGGAGCCGACCCAGACCGGCAGCATCGGCGAGCCCGCCCGCGCCGCCGAAGCGAAGCCCGAGGTCAAGGTCGCGGACGCCAAGGTGAGCGAGCCCAAGCCGAAGCCGGCCGCGGCCGACAAGCCGCCGGTCATCGAGGGCTGGGCCCTGCGGGACGTCTACGAAGGCACCGCGATCCTGGAGAACCGCCGGCGCCGCCTCGTCGAGGTCGCGCCCGGCGACGTCATCCCGGGCGTCGGCCGCGTCGAGGGCGTCGAGCGCCACGGTCGGGAATGGGTGGTGGTGACCCGCCAGGGCCTCGTCACCGCGCAGGCTTGGTAGCCCTCAGCGGCCCGTGAACCCGGTCGGCGCCAGCTCGCCGGGCGCGATCGGGAAGCGCGGCTCGATCGTCATCGGATCGGCCAGGGCCGCCGCGCGCTCAGCGCGCCGGCGACCGTGCCTCAGGGCCCGAGTCTGCGCCGCGCGGGTCGGGTGCAGGATGGCAGCGAGCAGGGACTGCCCTTCGAACTCGCTGTCCAGGTTCTTGGCTTCGAAGACGGGCATGGCCAGCCTGCTTGAGTGCGGTACCGGACACTGCCGAAGGCGTCGATCCGGGCCACATCCCCAATAACGGGGATCGCGTGGACAGGTTCCGTCAAGCTTTCGCTCCGCAACCTCTTTTTTACTTTCGTCCAGGCGTCACCCGAATGCAGTGCGGCCGCGCACACCGGCCCGCGGTCAGACGAACTGGTTCAGCCCCGGGATCGAGCCGATGATCGGGCCCATCGCGTCCTCGCCGACCTTCTCGCGGCCGAAGGCGAACAGCTCCTGGCCGAGCGGCTGCATCTGACCCATCGGCACGCCGGCGGCCATCAGCTTCTGGCCGAGCGCCATGACGCCGCCGCCGCCCATCATCCCGCCGAGCATGCCCATCAGCCCGCCGCCGCCGCTCTCGCCGGCATTCGACTCGGCGATCAGCGCCTCGGAGCCCGGCAGGGCCGCCAGCAGCTGGCCGACCTCGGCCGCGGGCCCTTCCTTCTGCAGGAAGGCCAGGATGTGCCCGATGGCGGTCTGAGCGGTCGCGGCGTCGAGCCCGGTGCGGGTGGTGACGCGGGCGAGCAGTTCTTCCATGGTGATGATCTCTTCGGAACGCTTCCAGACGTCCTTCGACTCTGAGGCGTCGGAAATCAAGCGCGCGGCATCGCTTCCCAGGAAAACTCCCCGGTTACAGCGGGCACGGTGCCGCAGCGGGCGACCTCGCCAAGGGCCGCCCCTTCCGGTAGACCCTCGGTCAGTCTTGAACCGTTCCAGGCCGCTGGGCCGGGTGATCCAGGGAGTTGCCGGACCATGCGGGTCGGCCTGTTCGTGCCGTGCTATGTCGACGCCTTCGAGCCGGAGGTCGGGATCGCCACCCTGGAGCTCCTCGAGCGCCTGGGCTGCACGGTCGAGTACCCGTTCGACCAGACCTGCTGCGGCCAGCCGATGACCAACACCGGCTGCCACGCCGAGGCCGCCGCGACCGAGGCGCTGTTCGTCAAGAACTTCTCCGGATTCGACTATATCGTCGCCCCGTCGGGATCCTGCGTTCACCAAGTGCGCGAGCACCTGACGGCGATCCCGCAGACCGACGAGGTCCGCCACGTCCGCGCCAGCACCTACGAGCTCGTGGAGTTCCTGCACGACGTGCTGAAGGTCGAGGACCTGCCCTGGGCGAACTTCCCCCACAAGGTCGCCTATCACACCAACTGCAACGCCCTGCGCGGCATCCACCACGCGCGGCCGACCGAGCTGGTGAAGCCCTACTTCTCGAAGCCCCTCGACCTGCTGCGCCTCGTGAAGGGGGTCGAGCTCGTCGACCTCGCCCGGCCGGACGAGTGCTGCGGCTTCGGCGGCACCTTCTCGGTGTTCGAGCCCGCCGTCTCGGCGAAGATGGGCTACGACAAGGTCGCCGATCAGAACCGGGCCGGGGCCGCCTACGTCGTCTCGGCGGATTCCTCCTGCCTCATGCACCAGAAGGGCTGCGCCGAACGGCTCGGCTTGCCGCTCAAGTACATCCACATCGCTCAGGTGCTGAACGGAGCCGCCGCATGAGCGCCGAGGACCTCAACCCCCGCGAGCGCGAAGGCGTCATCCACCCCGAGGTGCGGGCCGGCCACGACGAGAGCGAGCGGGCGCCGGACGGCCGGCGTCTCCAGCACGCGGAAGCCGCTTCGAAGCCGATCCGCGCCCCGCAGACCCGGGAGCCGCAGCCGCGCGGCGCGAAGATCCGGGGCGACCGGCCGATCAACCAGTCGGAGGCCGCCGAGCGCTTCCTCGCGGCGCCGCTGCACCAGGCCGCCCACGACGAGCGCCTGTGGGACCTGCGCAAGAAGCGCGACGCCTCCGCGCACGGCATCCCGGAGTGGGAGGAGCTGCGCGAGCTCGCCTCGCAGATCAAGACCCACACGCTGAGCCACCTTGACCGGTACCTCGAGCAGTTCGAGGCGGCCGCGAAGGCGAACGGCGTCCACGTGCACTGGGCGAAGGACGGCGCCGATCACAACCGGATCGTGCTGGAGATCCTGCGGAGCCACGGCGCGAAGACGCTGGTGAAGTCGAAGTCGATGCTCACCGAGGAGTGCGGCTTCCGCCACCACATGGCGGCCAACGGCATCGAGGTCATCGAGACGGATCTCGGCGAGCGGATCCAGCAGCTCGACAACGAGGAGCCGAGCCACGTCGTGGCGCCGGCCGTCCACAAGACCCGGATGGACGTGGCCGAGGTCTTCGCCAAGACGCTCGGCACCGATCCGGACAACGACGACGCGCACTACCTCGCCGAGAGCCAGCGCGAGACCACCCGGCCCTACATCCTCAAGGCCGATGCCGGCATGACCGGATGCAACTTCGCGATCGCCGAGACCGGCACGGTCGTGACCTGCACCAACGAGGGCAACGCCGACCTGTCCGGCAACGTGCCGCCGCTGCAGATCCACTCCATCGGCATCGAGAAGATCATCCCGAAGGTCGAGCACCTCGGGGTGTTCATCCGCCTGCTGTCGCGCTCGGCGCTGGGCTCGCCGATCACCCAGTACACCTCGCATTTCCGCGGCCCCCGCGCGGGCACCGAGATGCACATGGTGCTGGTCGACAACGGCCGCTCCGAGCGCCTCGGCATGGAGGAGTTCTGGACCTCGCTGAAATGCATCCGCTGCGGCGCCTGCATGAACACCTGCCCGGTCTACCGGCGCTCAGGCGGCCTCTCCTACGGCGCGACCTATTCGGGGCCGATCGGTCTGATCATCGATCCGACCTTCAACAAGCGGAAATACTCGACGTTGCCGTTCTCCTCGACGATGAACGGCTCCTGCACCAACGTCTGCCCGGTGAAGATCAACATCCACGAGCAGATCTTCGCGTGGCGCAAGGTATTGGTCGAGGAGCACCAGATCCCGGCGCTCAAGCAGGGTATGATGAAGGCCGCCGGCGCCGTGCTCTCGCGGCCGGCCGCCTACCGGGCGGCGATCGGCGCGGCGGATTCCGCGCTGAAGGTGCTGCCGCGCTTCGCGGTCTACAACCCGCTCAACACCTGGGGGAAGAAGCGGGAGATGCCCGACGCGCCGCGCCAGACCTTCCACGCCTGGTACAAGCAGAACCGCATGAAGGACACGGGTCGATGAGCGCCCGCGACGCGATCCTCGACGGTATCCGCAGGAACCGGCCGGCCGGCGACTTCCCGCTGCCGGAGGTGCCGCTGTTCGCGCCGCTCGTCGGCGAGGACCTGGTCGCCGAGTTCGGCGAGCGGCTGAAGCGCATGGGCGGCCGCGTGGCCGAGCCCGGCACCGGCGACGTGTTCGCGGGCGTGCGCGAGCGCCTCGACGCCGCCAAGGTTATCGCCTCCGCGGTGCCGGAGCTGACCGGCAACCGCGACCTGCGGAGCGTGCGCGCGCCCCAGGAGGTCGAGGACGTGGACGTGGCGGTGGTCCGCGCGGTGTTCGGCATCGCCGAGACCGGCTCGGTGCTGTTCACGCAGGACCAGCTGATCGTCAACGCCGTCGCCTATCTCGCGCAGCACCTCGTCGTGCTGCTCGACCCGGCCGACATCGTGCCGAACGTGCAGGCGGCCTACCGCCGGCCGGAATTCGGCCGCTCGGCCTACGCGGTGCTGCATACCGGCCCGTCGGCCACCGCCGACATCGAGGGCGTCCTCATCCACGGCGCGCAGGGCGTGCGCTCTCTGACGGTGCTGCTGCTCCCGAGGGATGCCGCCGAGCGCGGCTGAGACCGGCTCCATCGCTTCAGCCGTCCTTGCGAGCGAAGCGAAGCAATCCAGGGACGCGCCGCTCTGGCTCGCTTCGCTGCGCTCGCGATGACGGTGGCGCCGTCCGACGCACGCGGCGCCGCCGTCTCGCCCGCGACTCCCCGATCGAGCCGGAACCGACGGTCGGGCGCGCCCCTTGCTTGGACGGCGGATGGGCCGTCATCCGGCAAGGAGATCCGATGCGCTACACCCTCGGTTGCAGCCTGTCCTACAACATCCTCTCGGACACCACCTTCATCTTCAATCTGGAGGTGGCGAAGCTGAAGAGCGTCGAGATCCTGAGCGAGAGCTTGGTCCTGACGCCGAACCTCAAGCGCGATCTCTACACGACCCCCGACCTCCAGAACCGCTATCTCGCGGTCAACGTCCCGACCGGTCAGTTCGCGCTGGAGTACAATGCCGAGGTCGACCTGACCGTGCACCGGGCCGACCCGGCGACCGTCAACGAGACGCCCATCGGGCAGCTGCCCCTCGACATCCTGCCGTTCCTGCTGCCGAGCCGGTTCGTCTCATCGGACCGGCTAACGCCCTTCGCGCTCGCCGAGTTCGGGGCGCTCCCCAAGGGCCACGCGCGCGTGAACCAGATCTGCAACTGGATCCACGACCACATCGCCTACCAGCCCGGCTCCAGCGACGGCGAGACGACCGCCCACGAGTCGCTCCTGAAGCGCGCCGGCGTCTGCCGCGACTTCGCGCATATCGGCGCCGCCTTCTGCCGGGCGCTCGGGATCCCGGCCCGGTTCGTGAGCTGCTACGCCCACGGCCTCGTCCCGAGCGACTTCCACGCGGTGTTCGAGGCCTATCTCGACGGGCGCTGGTGGCTGTTCGACGCCACCCGGCAGGCCGACCTCGACGGGCTGGTGCGGATCGGCGTCGGGCGCGACGCCGCGGAGATCGCCTTCTCGACGCCCTTCGGCAACATGCAGCCAGTCAATCAGCAGGTCCGGATCCAGCGCGCGGACGGGCAGGGCAGCCCGATGCCGCGCACGGTGGACGCCATCTCGACCGAGATCCCGGCGCCGCACGCCGGAGCGGCCTGAGCGCGGATCCGGCCGGGATCACGTCGTCCTGTGATCCCGTGATCCCGGCCGCGCCGCGGCGAAGCGGGTGCCGGTGCAGGACGCCCGATCCCGGCCTGCGTCGGCGAAGAACGGCACGCGGGCTCCATTCGATCAGGCCCGCGACGCCGCCAAGGACGCGCGCCGGACCCGCCGTTCCGCGCGAGCGAGGACCGCGCGGCGCGCAAGCAGATTGGCGCGCCGGACCCGCCGCGGCGGCGGCGCGACATGTCGTTCCGCCCGTCGGTCGGCGTATTGCCGGCGCCGGTCCCGCGCAGGGATAGTGATACAGCGACTTTCCGGGTGCCGGATTGCCGCGTCCCGCCCGGATCGCGGCCGGGAGATCCTCGGCTTCTCCGAAGACAAGTTGCGTCTCGGAGAAGCGTCTCGTCAGCGCCGCGCCATTGTCCTTCATCTTGTCGTCGCCGCCGAAATGGCCGCAAGCGTGGCTGTGGCGGGGTCGCAACACCGTAAAACGATCCCCGCTCCGCCCCGAGACCTGCCCGTAAACGCCGCGATCCCGCCATAGTCCGGGCCCACCTCAACATCCGCGGTAAACGGCAAATTCGACAACGGTTTACCGTTCGGAAACGAGGACTTCCCGAGCACGCGGACGGATCTCCCGGCGCCTCGCGAACGGCGACGCGCCGCGGTTCAACGCACCCTCGGGATCGGCTGCGAAGGCTTGGTCTGAAGTCATGGTGACGCGTTTGAACGACAAGTCGAAGCTGCCGAGTCGCCACGTCACGGAGGGGCCCGACCGCGCCCCGCACCGCTCCTACCTCTACGCCATGGGCCTGACCCGTGAGCAGATCCACCAGCCGCTGGTGGGTGTCGCCTCCTGCTGGAACGAGGCCGCGCCCTGCAACATCTCGCTGATGCGCCAGGCGCAGGCGGTGAAGAAGGGCGTCGCCGCCGCCAACGGGACGCCGCGCGAGTTCTGCACGATCACCGTCACCGACGGCATCGCCATGGGCCATGGCGGCATGCGCGCGTCGCTGCCGTCGCGGGAGGTCATCGCCGACTCGGTCGAGCTGACCATGCGCGGCCACGCCTACGACGCCCTCGTCGGCCTCGCGGGCTGCGACAAGTCGCTGCCCGGCATGATGATGGCGATGGTCCGGCTGAACGTGCCCTCGATCTTCATCTACGGCGGCTCAATCCTGCCCGGCTCGTTCCGCGGCAAGCCCGTGACCGTCCAGGACCTGTTCGAGGCGGTCGGCAAGGTCGCCGTCGGCGACATGAGCCTCGAGGACCTCGACGAGCTGGAGCAGGTCGCCTGCCCGTCGGCCGGCGCCTGCGGCGCGCAGTTCACGGCCAACACCATGGCGACCGTCTCCGAGGCGATCGGCCTGGCGCTGCCCTACTCGGCCGGCGCCCCGGCTCCCTACGAGATCCGCGACAAGTTCTGCGCCACCGCCGGCGAGAAGGTGATGGAGCTCCTGGAGAAGCGCATCCGCCCGCGCGACATCGTCACCCGCAAGGCGCTGGAGAACGCCGCCACGGTGGTGGCGGCCTCGGGCGGATCCACCAACGCGGCGCTGCACCTGCCGGCGATCGCCCACGAGTGCGGCATCGAGTTCACCCTGTTCGACGTGGCCGAGATCTTCCGGCGCACGCCCTACATCGCCGACCTGAAGCCCGGCGGGCGCTACGTCGCCAAGGACATGTTCGAGGTCGGCGGCATCCCGCTGCTGATGAAGACGCTCCTCGACCACGGCTTCATGCACGGCGACTGCCTGACGGTTACCGGCCGCACCATCGCGGAGAACATGGACCGGGTGACCTGGAACCCGGACCAGGACGTGGTCTACCCGGCGAACCGGCCGATCACCCCGACCGGCGGTGTCGTCGGCCTGAAGGGCAACCTCGCCCCTGAGGGCGCGATCGTGAAGGTCGCCGGCATCCCGGCCGAGAAGCAGGTCTTCACCGGCCCGGCCCGCGTGTTCGACGGCGAGGAGGCCTGCTTCGCGGCCGTGCAGGCCCGCAGCTACGAGGAGGGCGACGTCCTCGTGATCCGCTACGAGGGCCCGCGGGGCGGCCCCGGCATGCGCGAGATGCTGTCGACCACCGCGGCCCTCTACGGCCAGGGCATGGGCGACAAGGTCGCGCTGATCACCGACGGGCGCTTCTCGGGCGCGACCCGGGGCTTCTGCGTCGGCCATGTCGGACCCGAGGCCGCCGTGGGCGGCCCGATCGGGCTGCTGCGCGACGGCGACGTCATCACCCTCGACGCGATCCAGGGCACGCTCAGCGTCGCCCTGTCGGACGCGGAGCTGGCCGAGCGGCGGAAGGCCTGGACCGCGCGGCCCAACACCGCGACCTCCGGCTACCTCTGGAAATACGCGCAGGGCGTCGGCCCGGCATTGTACGGCGCCGTCACCCATCCGGGAGGTGCCAAGGAGACGCAGAGCTATGCGGACGTCTAGGACTGACCTCAGCCGGCGCAGGGCGCCGGCCGGGGCCGATCCCGGTCGGTTCCGGTCCGTCGGCCGGCTCGCGGTCGCGACCTGGGCGCTCGCCCTGGTCGCGCTGCCGGTCGCGCCGTCGCGCGCCCTCGACGCCAATGTCCGCACGCCCGTGCAGGTCCCGGTCGCCGACAAGAGCTACCGCTCGGCCAAGGACGCGCTGCGCGCCGGCATGCGCGAGTACAATGCCGGCGACAAGCAGGGCGCCGCCCGCGCGCTGGAGTACGCGGCCGGCCAGGGCCACGCCCTTGCGCTGTGGAAGCTCGGCCGGATGTACGCCGACGGCGACGGCGTCCCGCACGACGACCTGAAGGCGTTCGAGTTCTTCTCGCGGATCGCCGATGCCAGCACCGATGACGGGCCCGATCCGCAGAACTCGGCGGTCCTGGGCAGCGCCTTCACGGCTCTGGGCACCTACTTCCTGGAGGGAATCAAGGGCACCTACGTGCGCCCCAATCCCGAGCGCGCCTACGACATGTTCAACTACGCGGCTTCCTACTACGGGGACCCGAACGCGCAGTACAATCTCGCCCGGCTCTACCTCGACGGCACCGGCGTCGAGGCCGACCCGCGGCAGGCCGCGCGCTGGTTCAACCTCGCCGCCGAGAAGGGCCACCACCCGGCGCAGGCGCTGCTCGGCGACATGCTGGTCAACGGCCTGGGCGGCATCCCGGTCCAGCGGGTGCGCGGCCTGATGTGGCTCTCGCTCGCCCGGGAAGGCGCCGAGAGCCGCAAGGACGACTGGATCGTCGCGCTCTACGAGAAGAACTGGGCGGCCGCCAGCGAGGACGACCGCGCCGAGGCGCAGACGCAGCTCCAGACCGTGGGCTCGATCCGCAAGCGGCGCTGAGCCGCCCTCGACTGTGCAAGCGGCGCTGAGCGGCCTCAGCTCTTCGCCGCGGCGATCGCCGCGGTGAAGGACGGCCGCTCCAGCGTCGCCGCCACCCAGTCGGCGAGCTTCGGCCACCGGGCGCCGTCGACCGCGACCTTGGCCAGCCGCAGGTTGTGGAACGGCGCCGCCACGGCGATGTCGGCGATGCCGAACCGGCCGCCGACGAGGTAGGGCCCGTCGATCTGCGATTCGAGGTAGTCGAACAGCGGCGGCAGCGCCGTGTCGACGGTCCGCTGCGCCAGGGCCTCGTCGCCCTCGACCTTGAACAGGCGTGGCTTGAGGAAGCGCTCGACGAACGGCACCAGCACCTGCCGGGTCAGCTCGCACTCGCCGAACTTGTCGAACCAGCGGGCGCGGGCGGCGTCCCGCGCGTCCTCGGGGATCAGCGCGGGCGCCGGATGCAGCCGCTCGAGATAGTCCACGATGGCGCTCGAATCGGCGAGGCGATACCCGGCATCCTCCATCGCGGGGATCTTCCCCATCGGGCTCGCGGCCCGGAAGCCGGGATCCTGCGCGTGGAAGCCGACCGGGCGGTGCTCGAAGGCGACGCCCTTCTCGTAGAGCGCCGCGAGCACCTTGCGCACGTAGGGCGACACGCTGCTGCCGTAGATGATCATCGTCGTTCCCCCCGATCGCGGCTCTAACCGGCCGCCAGCTCCGCCGTGACCGGCACGTGGTCCGACGGCTTGTCGAGCCCGCGCATGTGCTTCTGGACCGAGGCCGAGACCAGGCGGTCGCCGGCCTGGGGCGAGAGCAGCAGGTGGTCGATGCGGATGCCGGCATTCCGCTGCCAGCACCCGGCCTGATAGTCCCAGAAGGTGTAGAGCCCGTCGCGCGGGTCGCAGGCGCGCAGGGCGTCGGTGTAGCCCTCGGCGAGGATCGCCCGGAACGCCGCCCGGGTCGTCCCGAGGAACAGGGCGTCCGAGCGCCACGCCTCCGGATCGGCCGCGTCGGCCGCCTCCGGGATGACGTTGTAGTCGCCCGCCAGCACCACCGCGATCTCGTCGTCCAGCAGCGCCCGGGCGTGGAGCCGCAGCCGCTCCATGAAGGCGAGCTTGTACGGGTATTTCGGGCTGTCCACCGGGTTGCCGTTCGGCAGGTAGATCGATGCCACGCGCACCGGGCGGGTGTCCGCGCCCGAGATCAGCGCCTCGATGTAGCGGGCCTGCTCGTCGGCGGCGTCGCCCGGCAGCCCGCGCCGGATCTCCGACATGGCCAGCGGCGCCCGGACCAGCAGCGCCACGCCGTTATAGGCCTTCTGGCCCAGCGTCTCGACCGCGTAGCCCGCCGCCTCGATGTCGGCGCGCGGGAAGGCCTCGTCCTGGCATTTCAGCTCTTGCAGGCAGACCACGTCGGGCCGCGCCTCCTCCAGGAAGCCGAGGAGGTGCGGGAGCCGCTGCTTGATCGAGTTGACGTTCCAGGTGGTGATCCGCATCGCCTCGCTTCCGGTCGCCGCCCGGCCGTCATCCGCGCTTCGCGTCGCGCTGACAAGGCCATCCCGGCGCAAGGACGGGCAAGTAGGGTCGGCGGATGAACTGGTTCGAGCCGGTGTCGGCTTACTGCGAGCGGGGCGGGCCGGACTTCTGGGCCGAGCCCGCGAACGCGCTGTCGAACGCGGCCTTCCTGCTGGCCGCCGCCGCCGCGGCGCGGCGCGCCGCCGTGGCCGATCCGCCGGACCGGACCTGCCTCGGGCTGGCGGCCCTGATCGCCGTGGTGGGCGTCGGCTCGTTCCTGTTCCACACCCTGGCGGTCTACTGGGCGATGCTCGCGGACGTCGTCCCGATCGCGCTGTTCATCTACGCCTACCTCGCGCTGGCCCTCTCGCGGTTCCTGCGCTTGGCGCCGGTCCGGGTCGCGGCGGCGACGGGCGGCTTCGCGCTCCTCGGATTCGCGCTCACGCCCCTGCTCGACGGGCTGACCGGCCTCGACGTCGCGCGGCTCACCAACGGCTCGGTCGACTACCTGCCCGCCCTGCTGGCGCTGTTCGGCGTCGCCTGGGCCGCCGCGCGGCGGCCGGAGGAGCGCTTCGTCGGGACCGGGCGGCGGCTCGCCGGCATCGGCCTGCTCTTCCTGATCTCGCTCGCGGCGCGAACCGGCGACCGGGCGGCCTGCGCGCTGCTGCCGACCGGCACGCACCCGCTCTGGCATGTGCTGAACGCCGTCGTCCTGTACGCCCTCGTGGCGACGGCGATCCGCCACCGGGAGACCGCCGGGTGACACGCCCCGCGGTCCCGGGCCAATTCCTTGCGGGCGGGGCGGAATTCTTGCAGAAGTGCGCCGCATCGGGCGCCCGGCCCAACGCGGTCGCCCGGGCACGGAAGGGGTCATGACAGTGAGCTTTCGCCTCGGGATCGCCGGACTCGGGACCGTCGGTGCGTCCGTGGTCCGGATGGTCGAGCGCCGCCGCGCCGCCTTCGCTGCGGCGGGCCTCGACATCCGCGTCACCGCGGTCTCTTCGCGCGACCGTGGCCGGGACCGCGGCCTCGACCTGTCCGGCATCGCGTGGTTCGACGATCCGGTGGCGCTCGCCCGGTCGGAATCCGTGGACTGCGTGGTCGAGCTGATCGGCGGCGCCGAGGGACCGGCCAAGGCCGTGGTCGAGGCGGCGCTCGCGGCCGGCAAGCCGGTGGTGACCGCCAACAAGGCGCTGCTGGCGCGCCACGGCGCCGCCCTGGCCGCGCAGGCCGAGGCGAAGGGCGTGGCCCTCGCCTTCGAGGCGGCGGTGGCCGGCGGCATCCCGGTGATCAAGACCCTGCGCGAGGGCCTGCCGGGCAACGCGGTCTCCCGCGTCTACGGGATCCTCAACGGCACCTGCAACTACATCCTCAGCCGCATGGAGCGCGAGGGGCTGACCTTCGAGGCCTGCCTGAAGGACGCGCAGGCCCTGGGCTACGCCGAGGCGGACCCGACCTTCGACGTCGAGGGGTTCGACACCGCGCACAAGCTCGCGATCCTGACGAGCCTCGCCTTCGGGACCGCCGTCGACGCCGACGGCGTGTCGGTCGAGGGCATCTCCCGGGTGCAGCCCCTCGATCTGCGCATGGCGGACGAGCTCGGATACCGGATCAAGCTGCTCGGCGTCGCGCAGGCGACCGAGGCCGGCATCGAGCAGCGGGTCCACCCGACCATGGTGCCGAAATCCTCGGCGATCGCGCAGGTCATGGGCGTGACCAACGCCGTGACGATCGACGCGGACGCGGTGGGCGAGCTCACGCTCATCGGTCCCGGCGCCGGCGGCGAGGCCACGGCCTCCGCGGTGGTGGCCGACATCGCCGACGTGGCGCGCGGCGTGATCCGCCCGACCTTCGGCGTTCCGGCCGCGGCGATGCGCGCCAGCGAGCGCGTGGAGATGCAGCGTCACGAGGGCGGCTACTACATCCGCCTCACCGTCCATGACCGCCCGGGCGTCGCGGCCGGCGTCGCGCAGCGGATGGCCGAGCGATCCATCTCCCTGGAGAGCATCCTGCAGCGCCGCGTCGAGGGGCCGGAGGCCGATCCGCGCGGCCGCTCCGGTCGGCCGGTGCCGCTGGTGCTGATCACCTACGCGGCGACCGAGGGCAACATCCGCGACGCCCTCGACGCCATCGGCGCCGACGGGCTGCTGGCGGAGCCGCCGCAGCTGATCCGGATCGAGCGTGAATAACAGTGCATACGGTAGCGTGACCCCCCACCGCTTGATGCAGGATAGTGGGCATTAGCGAAGCGGCGTATACGCTGCGCGGCCGTCATCCGACGGTATCCATCCGGGATCCGACCCCAAGATCGGACCCGGCCAGAGGCAGGAAACCATGGAAGAGGCCCCCAAGCCGGCATCGCGCGGCGTCCCGCGCACGCTCGCCCTCGAACTGGCCCGCGTGACGGAGCGTGCCGCCATCGCCGCCGCCCGATTGCGCGGCCAGGGCGACGAGAAGGCGGCCGACCAGGCCGCGGTCGACGCGATGCGCGACGAACTCAACGGCCTGCCGATCCGCGGCACCGTGGTGATCGGGGAGGGCGAGCGCGATCAGGCGCCGATGCTGTTCATCGGCGAGCAGCTCGGTCTCGGGGAAGGGCCCGAGGTCGACATCGCGGTCGACCCGCTGGAGGGCACGACCCTCTGCGCCAAGGACATGCCCGGCGCCATAGCCGTCATGGCCATGGCCGAGCGCGGCTCGCTCCTCGCCGCGCCGGACGTCTACATGCAGAAGATCGCGATCGGGCCCGGATACCCGCCCGGCCTCGTCGATCTCGACGCCAGCCCGACCGACAACATCGCGGCGCTGGCCCGGGCCAAGGGCGTCGACCCGAAGCAGATCACCGCGCTGATCCTCGACCGTCCCCGCCACGCGGCGCTCGTGGCCGAGGTGCGGGCGGCCGGCGCGGCGGTCCGCCTGATCTCGGACGGCGACATCGCCGGCATCATCTTCACGGCGAGCCCCGAGGAGACGGGCATCGACCTCTATCTCGGGACCGGCGCGGCGCCCGAGGGCGTGCTGGCGGCCGCCGCGATGCGCTGCATCGGCGGCCAGATGCAGGGACGCCTGATCCTCGACACCCCGGACCGTCGGCGCCGGGCCGCCGAGATGGGCATCGAGAATCTGGACCGGAAATACGACCTGACCGACCTCGCGAGCGGCGACGTCATCGTGGCCGCCACGGGCATCACCGACGGGGCCCTCCTGCGCGGCGTGCGCTTCCGGCCGGACAAGATCCAGACCGAGACCCTGGTGTACCGGTCCGAGGCCGGGACGGTCCGCCGGATCCTCGGCGAGCACCGGCGCGGGCTGACCTGAACCGGCGGACCGCCGGTCCCGGACCGGCGGGGCTCGGGCGGTGGGCCCGGCCCGGCCTCAGTTCAGCACCACCACCTTGCTGCCGACGCCGACCCGGCTGAACAGGTCGATCGCGTCCTGATTGATCATCCGGATGCAGCCCGACGACACGCTCTTGCCGATGGAGAAGGGCTCGAGGGTTCCGTGGATGCGGAACAGCGTGTCCTTGTTGCCCTGCCAGAGGTACATGGCGCGGGCGCCGAGCGGATTGCGCAGACCGCCGGCGACGCCGAGACCGCTCTGCAGCTTGTCGACCTCGCTGGCGAGCTTCGGGCTGCGGGCGATCATCTCCTTCGGCGGATACCAGTCCGGCCACGCCTGCTTGGAATTCACCGTCGCGGTGCCCGACCACGAGAAGCCCTGCTTGCCGACGCCGACGCCGTAGCGGCGGCCCCGGCCGTTCGCCTCGACCAGGGTGAGCTGGTGGGCCCGCGGGTCGACGATGATCGTCCCCGGCTCGTAGGGACCGTGATAGGCGATCTCCTGACGGAGGAACGCGGGGTTCATCTTCTTGTAATTGAACGCTTGGACCGGGAACACGTCGTCCGTGATCGGGCCGTAGATCTTGGCGTAGTCGATCGGCTCGTTGTCGGGCGCGCGGAGCACGGCCTTGGCCTTGGCGGCCTCCAGCGGCGAGAGCCCCTCGGCCGCAGGCGCGCTGCCCGGGCGTGCCGGGACCGTCGGGTCCGTCTCCAGGTTGGCGGCCGGCGGCGGCGCGACCGGGGCCTGCGTGGCGGGCGGCGGGGGTGCCGGGCGCACGAAGTCGGTGCGGCCGGTATAGGGCAGGTAGCGGCCGCCGCGACGCACGTAGAGCGCGCCGTTCTGATCCTGGTAGAGCTGATTGTCGTCGCCGAACCCGTCGATCCCGGCATCACCCACGGGGCCGCGGCCCTGGGCGTGCGCGGCGGAGGCGAGGGCGAGGACCGTGAAGCCGGCCAGGAGAAGGCGACGGATCGGGGCGGACATGGTTCGAATTCCTCGGGAGGCGCCGCCGGGGCTTGCCGCGACGCGCAGGCGAGCGGGCCGGCACGAAGTCGCGGCACAGCTCATCCCGGGGCTTAGCAAAGGTCGCGCTTTACCGCCAAGTTGCCGACGGTCATCGAGGGCAACTTACAGGGTCTTCCGGGTCGTTTCTCGCCGCGTGTGTTGCCCTCGTGCAGCAACGATTTCGGCCGCGCCGCTCACCGATCCGTGAGGGCGCCGGGCGAGCGCCCGTTTACTCGGCACGCCTGCCTCGCCGAGCGGCAGCGACTCGGCGCCAGCGACTTGGCGGATTGCGGTTCGGCCGCGGCGCCGCGACGGCCGAGCGATCCGGTCGGCGGGCGTCCGTCCGGGATGGCACGCTTGCTGCATTGCCCAGTCAGCCGCGCCTGCTGCGGCGGCGGAGCAACGACGCTCCAAACAGCGGACGGTGTGAGTCCGGATCCCCGGCATGAGCGACCGCACGGCGGTTCGCCCACTTACGACGAGCACCAGCTATGGCCAGCTTCAAAACGGTGATGAAGTCGGGTCACCCCCCGACGCTGTTCGCGGCATTCCTCTACTTCGATTTCTGCTTCGCCATCTGGGTCCTGAACGGCGCCATGGGCCCGTTCATCACCGAGACTTACAAGCTGACGCCGGCCCAGACCGGCTTCATGATCTCGCTACCGATCCTCGCCGGTGCGCTGATGCGCTTCCCGCTCGGCGTCCTGGCCCAGTATATCGGCCGCAAGAACGCCGCGATCACCGAGATGGTCGTGATCATGCTGGCGATGGCCTACGGCTATCTCTTCGTCTCCTCCTACAACGACGTGCTCGCCATGGGCGTGCTGCTCGGCATCGCCGGCGCGTCCTTCGGCGTCGCGCTCTCCCTCGGCTCCGGCTGGTTCCCGCCGGAACACAAGGGACTGGCGATGGGCATCGCGGGCGCCGGCAATTCCGGCACCGTGCTGGCCGTGCTGTTCGCTCCGCCGCTGGCCCAGGCCTACGGCTGGCAGACCACCTACGCCTTCGCGGGCCTCGTCATGCTGCTGCCGCTGGCGGTCATGATCGTGCTCGCCAAGGAGCCGCCGGATTGCGAGCACCAGTCCTTCAAGGAGCACGTCTCCTGCCTGTTCACGAAGGACGGCTGGGCGTTCTCGCTGATCTACGTGATCACCTTCGGCGGCTTCATCGGCCTGTCGAACTTCCTGCCGACCTTCTTCTACGAGCAGTTCGCGGTGACGAAGGTCGAGGCCGGGCGGCTGACGATGCTGGCGGCCTTCATGGGCTCCGGCATCCGGATCGTCGGCGGCTACTTCGCCGACCGGATGGGCGGCATCGCGGTGCTGTCGGTGGTGCTGCTGGCGGCGATCGCGACCCTGCTCTCGCTGACCGCGACCCCGTCGCTGGCGCTCACGACGCTCCTGTTCATGCTGTGCTTCGCGGCGCTCGGCGCCGGCAACGGCGCGCTGTTCCAGCTCGTCCCGCTGCGCTGGCCCACCAACACGGCGGTGGCCGGCTCGATGATCGGCGAGATCGGCGCGCTCGGCGGCGCGATCCTGCCGAACGTCATGGGCCTGTCGAAGCAGTATACCGGCTCGTTCTCGCTGGGCTTCGTCGGCTACGCCATCTTCACCGCGATCGTGCTCGGTTGCCTCGCCCTCTGGCAGCGCAAATGGGTCGGGAGCTGGGTCGGACCGCGCGGCAAGGCGCTCGGCAAGGCGATCGGCGCCCCGACCGAGGCCGAGCAGGGTCAGCTCCGGCCCGCGACGGCCTGATCGGCGCCGCGGCGCCTGCCGGCCGCGACCGACACGAGACGGGGGCCCGGGCGGCCCCCGTTTTCAGTTGCACCCCGTGGAATGAATTCACGTGCCGGATGCACGTCGGCGGTTGCGTTCCGCCGCGCGACGCGTTTGAATAATGCATTACGAAAGAGCGCCCGGTCCGAGAGCCGAGGTGCCCGGCGACCGCGCGAGGCGGCGCCCCCATGGGAGGAACGGTCGATGTCGAAGCGCTTCAGCGCCACGAACGGCGTGCTCGGCCTGCTCTGTCTGATGTACTTCATCACGTACCTGGACCGGGTGAACATCGCCACGGCCGGTGCGGAGATCATGCGCGATTTCGGCATGTCGAAGACCGATTTCGGTCTGATCCTGTCGGCCTTCGCGTACCCCTACGCGATCTTCCAGGTGATCGGCGGCTCGGTCGGCGACAAGTTCGGCGCCCGGCGCACGCTGCTGGCCTGCGGGGTGATCTGGGCCTCGGCGACCATCCTGACCGGCATGGTCGGCGGCCTCGTCAGCCTGTTCATGGCCCGGGTGCTGCTCGGCTTCGGCGAGGGCGCGACCTTTCCGACCGCCACCCGCGCCATGCAGAACTGGACGGCGCCCGGCCGGCGCGGTTTCGCGCAGGGCATCACCCACGCCTTCGCGCGGCTCGGCAACGCGGTGGCGCCCCCGATCGTGGCCTTCCTGATCTACCATTTCGGCTGGCGGACCAGCTTCGTCATCCTCGGCGCGGTGAGCTTCGTCTGGGTCGCGATCTGGTGGCTGTACTTCCGCGACGACCCGTCCGAGCATCCGGCGATCACCGAGGCCGAGCTCGCGACGCTGCCGCCGCCCCGCCAGGTCGGCGCGAAGCAGAGCGTGCCGTGGGGCGCCCTGACGCGCCGGATGCTGCCGGTCACCGTCACGTATTTCTGCTACGGCTGGACGCTGTGGCTCTTCCTCGGCTGGCTGCCGAGCTTCTTCAAGGAGAACTACAGCCTCGACCTGAAGAATTCGGCCCTGTTCGCCTCGGGCGTGTTCTTCGCCGGCGTCGTCGGCGACACGGTCGGCGGCCTGCTCAGCGACTCGATCCTGCACCGCACCGGCAAGGTGAAGCTCGCGCGCCTGTCGGTGATCGTGATCGGCTTCCTCGGGGCGGCCGCGAGCCTCGCGGGCGTGTTCATGACCCGGGACCTGACCCTCGTGGCGCTGCTGCTGTCCTCCGGCTTCTTCTTCGCGGAACTGGTGATCGGACCGATCTGGTCGGTGCCGATGGACATCGCGCCGAAATACGCCGGCACCGCCAGCGGGCTGATGAACACCGGCTCGGCGGTGGCGGCGATCGTCTCGCCGATCGTCTTCGGCGTCATCGTCGACGTGACCGGGAGCTGGACGCTGCCGTTCGTCGGCTCGATCGGCCTGTGCCTGCTCGGCGCCGCGCTGGCCTTCACGATGCACCCTGAGCGGGAGTTCGTGGATCCCGTCACGCCGCCGGTCGGCCCCGCGGCCACCGTCCCGGCCGGGGAGTAGCGCGCGATGGCGGAGACGATGAAGCGGTCGGGTCCCCTCGCCGGGATGCGGGTGATCGAGCTCGCCCACATCATGGCCGGACCGGTCTGCGGGCTGATGCTCGCCGACATGGGCGCGGAGGTGATCAAGGTCGAGAAGAGGGAGGGCGACGACACCCGTCGCACCGTCCCGCCTGCCCTCGAGGGCGAGAGCGCCGCCTACATGATGATGAACCGCGGCAAGCGCGGACTCAGCCTCGACCTGAAGGATCCGGACGGCGTCGCGGTCCTGCGGCGCCTGCTCAAGGGCGCGGACGCCCTGATCGAGAACTACCGCGGCGGCACGATGGAGCGCCTCGGGATCGGGTACGAGACCCTCAAGGTCGAGTTCCCGGAGCTGGTCTACTGCTCGCTCTCCGGCTTCGGCCGCACCGGTCCCTACGCCGACCGGGCCGGGTTCGACCTCGTGGCGCAGGGCATGAGCGGCCTCATGTCGGTGACCGGCGAGGGGCCCGGGCGTCCGCCGATGAAGTGCGGGCCACCGGTCACCGACATCACCGCCGGCATCCTGGCCGCCATGGGCATCCTCGCCGCCTACGCGAACCGGCTCCGCACGGGCCGGGGCCAGGCGGTCGACACGTCGCTGTTCGAGGCCGGCATCACCCACACCTACTGGCAGTCGGCCATCGCCATGGCGACCGGGGTCGCGCCCGGGCCGATGGGCTCGGCCCATCCGCTGAACGCCCCCTACGAGGCCTTCGAGACCGCCGACGGCTGGATCACGATCGGCGCGGCCAACCAGACCAACTGGCTGCGCCTGCTGAAGGCCATCGGCGCCGACGACCTCGCCGAGGACCCGCGCTTCGCGCTGAACCGCGACCGGATGGCCAACCGGCACGCGCTCGCCGCGACCCTCGCGCCGATCTTCCGGGCCCACGGCTCGGCCGAGTGGCTCGCGAGGCTCGAGGCCGGCGGCGTCCCGGCCGGGCCGGTCCTCGACGTGAACGCGATGCACCGGGACCCGCAGACCCTCGCCCGCGAGATGGTGGTCGAGGTCGATCACCCGCGGGTCGGCCGCATGACGACGCTCGGCCTGCCGGTGAAGTTCTCCGAGACGCCGGGACGCGTGCACGGGCCGGCCCCGTTGCTCGGCGAGCATTCCCGCGCGATCCTGGCGGAGGCCGGCTACGCGCCGGCCGAGATCGACGCGCTGATCGCGCGGGGCGTGGTCCGCGAGACCGCGGCCTGACGCCGCCACCCGGAGACCCGCGCATGACCGCCAAGCCCGCGACCGACGAGTTGCTGTTCACCACTGACGAGGCCGGCATCGCCCGCATCGTCCTGAACCGACCGCAGGCGCGCAACGCGCTGACCTTCGCGATGTATCAGGGCCTGATCACCTGCTGCGAGGCGATCGCCGCGAACCCGGCGGTCAAGGCGCTGATCATCACCGGCGCGGGCGACAAGGCCTTCGCGGCCGGGACCGACATCGCCCAGTTCCGCGACTTCAGCACCGCCGAGGACGCGCTGGGCTACGAGCGCTTCATGGACAAGGTGCTGGGCTCCCTGGAGCGGCTGCGGGTGCCGACCATCGCGGCGATCGCCGGCGCCTGCACGGGCGGCGGCGCGGCCATCGCGGCGGCCTGCGACCTGCGCATCGCCACGCGCGACGCCCGCTTCGGCTTCCCGATCGCCCGCACCCTCGGCAACTGCCTGAGCCAGGGCAACCTCAAGCGGCTCTCCGGCCTGATCGGCCCGGCGCGTGTCAAGGATATCATCTTCACCGCCCGCCTCGTCGGCGCCGAGGAGGCGCTCGCCATCGGCCTCGTGGGCGAGGTGGTCGACGATCGGATCGCACTCACGGAGCGGGTCGATACGCTGGCCCAGCTCTTGGCCAACCACGCGCCGCTGACCATGCAGGCGACCAAGGAGGGGCTGCGGCGGCTCGCCGAGGAGGAGGCCGGCGCCGAGGGCGCGCCGCATCCCGGCGATGACCTGATCCTCATGTGCTACATGAGCCAGGATTTCCGCGAGGGCATGGAGGCGTTCCTCGGCAAGCGCCCGCCCAACTGGACCGGGCGCTAGGGCCGCACCGGAGGGTGTTGCGACGGTCCGGATAGAAGGCGTCTTCGGTGTCGAGACAGAGGCGCCATGCCCCCTTTCCCGGGCGGGAGAGGGTTGGGGTGAGGGACGAGAACGTTCAGGATCAAGCGCGCGGTCCTGCGTCGACGGCGCGCGCCTCGTCCGGACAGACCTGATCCCTCACCCTGTCCCTCTCCCGCACGGGAGAGGGGACCCGCGCCTCGTGCGGAGCGGGAACGGCGCTGACCGCGCCGCTCAGCCCGGCAGCGCGCAGACATCGACCCAGGTGGCGCCGGTCAGCTCGGCCATCCGCGCCGGCGCGATCCGCACCGAGCTGTGGGTGCTGCCGGCCGCCGGCACCACCTCGTCGAACGCCCGCAGCGAGACGTCGCAGTAGACCGGCAGCGGCGTCGACAGGCCGAAGGGGCAGACGCCGCCCACCGGATGGCCGGTGAGCGCCTCGACCTCGCCGAGGTCGAGCATCCGCACCTTGCCGCCGAAGGCGGCCTTGGCCTTCCGGTTGTCGAGCCGCGCGTCGCCGCGCGTCACCACCAGGGCGACCTGATCGCCGACCCGGATCGAGAGCGTCTTGGCGATCTGGGCCGGGGCGACGCCGTGGCCCTCCGCCGCCTCGGCAACGGTCGCGGTGCTGGTCTCCAGCACGATGACCGCGATGTCGGGCGCCTTCTCGGCGAAGAAGGCGCGCACGGAGGCGAGGCTCATGGTTCGGTCCGAAGCTCGGGATCGGGGCGGGGCGGCGCGCGCGCTGCCATAGGCGGCTCCGGTCGCGCCGGCCAGCGCGCCGACGCGGGCCGACGCTGCGCGGGACGCGGCGCTCGCGCGACCGCGTCCCCACGCGCGACAGGCCCCTCTCCGGGCGGAGAGGGGCCTGCCTCGCACGGGCCGGGTGGATCGAGCTACCGCGTCGTCGTGAGCAGCAGGTCCGGCAGCCACATCGCGATGCCCGGCACGAGGCACAGGATCAGGATCGCCACCGCCATCAGGATCACGAAGGGCAGGGTGCCCCAGATGATGTCCGAGAGCGGGATGTCCGGAGCGATGTTCTTGATGACGAAGATGTTGAGGCCCACCGGCGGGTGGATCAGGCCCATCTCCATGGTGATGGTCATCACGACGCCGAACCAGACGAGGTCGAACCCGGCGGCCTTGAGCGGCGGCAGGATGATCGGCGCCGTCATCAGGATGATCGAGACCGGCGGCAGGAAGAAGCCGAGCGCGATCACCAGCGCCAGGATGGTCACCAGCAGCACCCACGGCGAGAGCTGCATCGCGACGATCGCGGCGGCGGCCGACTGCGAGATGTGCAGGTAGCTCATCACGTAAGCGTAGAGCAGCGACATGCCGATGATGAGCATCAGCATGGTCGATTCCCGCAGCGTCGCCGTCAGGATCGGCGTGACGTCGCGGAACCGCCAGACGCCGTAGATCGCGGCGATCAGCGCCAGGGCCATCAACCCGCCGAGGCCCGCGGTCTCGGACGGCGTGGCGTAGCCGCCGTAGAGCGCCACCATCACGCCGGTGAGCAGGACCACGAAGGGCAGGACCCGCGGCAGCGTCGAGAAGCGCTGCGCCATGCTGTACTGCTCGTCCGCCAGGATCGGCGAGGCCGGCCCGCCGCGCTCCAGGGCCACCTTCGCGGCGGCGTATTCCGAGCGGAAGCGCACCATCGACCACGCGGCGAACAGGCCCACGAGCAGGAGCCCAGGCCCGATGCCCGCGAGGAACAGCCGCCCGAGCGACTGCTCGGCCGCCACCGCGTACAGGATCATGGTGATCGAGGGCGGCAGCAGGATGCCGAGCGTGCCGCCCGCCGCGATGATCCCGGCCGCGAAGCCCGGCGAGTAGCCGCGCTTGCGCATCTCCGGGATGCCGGCCGAGCCGATCGCCGAGCAGGTGGCCGGGCTGGAGCCCGCCATGGCGGCGAAGAGCGCGCAGGCGAAGACGTTGGCGATGCCCAGGCCGCCCGGGATGCGGTGCATCCAGGCGTGCATGGCCGTGTAGAGATCCTGGCCCGCCTTGGACCGCCCGATGGCCGCGCCCTTCAGGATGAAGAGCGGGATCGACAGCAGGGTGATGGAGGCCATCTCCTCGTAGACGTTCTGCGCCACCGTATCGAGGGAGGCGCCGGGCATGAACGCCACCATGAAGGCGAGCGCCACGAAGCCCAGCGCGAAGGCGATGGGGATGCCCGAGAGCATCGCCCCGAGGGTCGCGCCCGCGTACAGGAAGCCGATCGCGGCCGTGCTCATCGTTCAACCTTCGCGGAAACGGTCTGACCCATCGGGTCCGGTCCCCGGGGCGCGACCTCGGCCGCCCCGTGCATGTCGCGATTCACGTCGGCCCCGAGCCCGATCTTGGGCTGCGCCCAGCCGGCGGCCCGCGGCCCGTAGGCGAGGGCCTCGGCGATCTGCAGGACGAACTGGAGGCACAGCAGGCTCATGCCGACGGACATGAGCGTGTAGGGGATCCAGAGGGGCGGTCCCCAGGTCGACTGCGAGACCTGACCGTCGACCCAGGCCTCGTGATCGAGCGACCAGCTCTTCCACGCGAAGAACAGGCAGAAGGCGAGGCTGACGACGTCGGCCAGCAGGAGCCGGACCCGGTTCGCCGCCGGCGGGAGGAGGCCGGTCAGGGCCTCGATCGCCACGTGCCCGCGCTTGGCCTGCACGCCGGCCGCCGACAGGAAGGTGGCCCCGATGATGAGGTACACCGCCATCTCGTCCTGCCACTCCGTCGGCTCCTTCAGGAGGTAGCGGACGACGACGCTGTGGGTCAGGACGAGGCAGGCTGCCACCAGGCAGAGGCCGCCGACGGCCAGGATCACCTTGTTCAGGAGGCGCATGCCCCGATCGAAGGCGCCGAGGAGGCCCGGAAGGCGCGGTTCCTCGGCTCCGCGCGCCTCCGGAGCGGCCGTGGCCGCGTCGAAGCCGTGGCTCACGCGACCTGCTCCGCGAGCTTCAGCAGTTCCGCGCAGTTCGCGTTCTTGGCGGCGTAGTCCTTCCAGGCCGTGCTGCGGGCGAGATCCCGCCACTGGCCGAGGGACTTCTCGTCGACCTGGACGACCTTGGCGCCGGCCTTGGCGAAGATCTCCTCGACGCGGGTGTCGTCCTCCTTCGCGCCGGCCTGGCCGAATGCCTCGAGCTCCGTGCCGACCGCCATGATCAGGTCCTGCTGCTCCTTCGGCAGGCCCGAGAACACGATCTTGGACATCATGATCGGCTCGAGCATAAACCAGTAGGAGCGCTCGCGCCCCGAGGTCAGCGCCTTGGACAGCTCCTCCAGGCGGAAGGAGATCAGGCTGGTGGAGGAGGTGATCACCGCGTCGCAGGCGCCGGTCTGCATCGCCGCGTAGGACTCGTTCGACGGGATCGAGAGGGTGGCCGCGCCGGCCTCCTTCATCATCATGTCCATCTCGCGCGAGCCGCCGCGGACCTTCATCCCCTTGGCATCGGCCGGCGCCACGAGGGCGCGCTCCCGGCTCGCGACGCCGCCGGCCTGCCAGACCCAGGAGACCAGGATGATGCCCTTCGCGTCCAGGATCTCGGTGAGCTTGCGGCCGACCGGGGCCGCCTTCCACGCCACGGCCTGCGCGTAGGACGTCACGAGGGCGGGCATCAGGCCGATATTGAGTTCCGGAATCTCGCCGCCCGCGTAGGGGCTCGGGTAGAGCGACATGTCGAGCGCGCCCTTGCGCATGGCGCCGAACTGGGCGTTCGTCTTCATCAGCGAGGAGCCCGGGTAGACCTGGACGTCCAGGGCGCCCTTCGAGCGCTCGCCGACCATCTTGGCGAACTTCCGGCACATGCGGTCGCGGAAATCTCCCTCGTCGATCGTGCCGCCGGGGAACTGGTGGGACAGCTTCAGCGTCGTGGCCGCCTGCGCGCTGTTCAGGCCGAACCGCAGGATGGCCGGTGCCGCGAGCGTGGCCGCGATCAGCGATCGACGAGTTGGCGTCATGGAGCTCTCCCGCACCGCAAACAACGCGGCGTAATTTTGTGCGCTGCAATAGTGCGGCGCCTCGTTGTATGCATGGAAAACCGCCTTGTATATTTTGTCAATGCTCCAGCATAATGTCCGCGCGTGCCGAACATCCGCCGGCCTCAAGGGCGGGACGGCGCGCGACCCGTTCATCGGGGGAGGGAACGGCGGCATGAGCCACGCGCAGCGGCTGCGGCAGCGAATCGAGGATGAGATCGTCTCCGGCGAGCTCGCCTTGGGATCGCGACTCGACGAGAACCAGCTCGCGGCCCGCTTCGGGGTCTCGCGCACGCCCATCCGGGAGGCGCTGCTGCAGCTCGCCGTCACCGGCCTCGTGCAGACGAAGCCCCGGCGGGGAGCGATCGTCAGCGCGCCCGAGCCGCATCTGCTGCTCGCCATGTTCGAGACGATGGCGGAGATCGAGGCGGCCTGCGGCCGTCTGGCGGCGCGCCGCCTTGTCCCCGAGGACGCCGCCGCGCTGCGCGCCGCGCTGGAGGGCTGCCGCGCCGCCCTGGCCACCGAGGACACCGAGGCCTACTACGCCGAGAACTACGTGTTCCACACCGTCGTGTACCGGGCGAGCCGGAACGCCTTCCTGGCGGAGCAGGCGCTGTCGCTCCATCGCCGCCTGGCCCCGTATCGCCGGCTGCAGCTGCGCGTGCGCCAGCGCCTGCCGCAATCGCTGGCCGAGCACGAGGCGATCGTCGCCGCGATCATCGCGGGCGACGAGGCCGGCGCCGCGGAGGCCCTCCGGGGCCACGTGATCGTCCAGGGCGACCGCTTCACCGATCTGGTGGCCGGACTGCGGGCGCCGAGCGCCGCCTGAGCGGCGGGGGGCGCGTGGCCCGCGATAATTGCGTCGGCGGCCTGTCCGAATCCGGGCCCGGCCCGGGGATCGTCCCTTCATCGCGCTCTAACCCTGCCGGCAGGTCGGACTGCGTAGGTGTTCCGCCCGACTCGACCATAAGTTGCAGTCCCGGCATTGTCGATCCGGAGCCGGGGATCGATCATGCTGAAGGACGTCGTCAGGAGCGCGGGCCGTCGCGCGGGGGTGGATATCTTCCGGGCCAGCCGGGAAGCGTTCCGCTGGAGCCACACGGTCCACGATTACTACCCCGTCGTGCCGTCCGCGCGCTGGTCGCCGGGCCGGGCGCCGCACGGCCAGCTCAAGGCGGTGCTCGCCCGGTCGCACGCGGCCTACGACAGCTTCCTCACGGAACTCGAGGCGCGGGCGGACCTCTTGCACAGAGTCCCGCACGACGCGCCCGTGACCGGTGGGGCGACGCCCCACTGGAACAACACGTGGTTCACCGCCCTCGACGGCGCCGCGCTGATGACCATGCTGGCCTGGAAGCGCCCGTCTCGGTTCTTCGAGATCGGCTCGGGCTGCTCGACCTGCTTCGCGCGGCACGCGATCGACACCCTGAACCTTCCGACGCGGATCACCTCGATCGATCCGATGCCCCGCCGCGAGATCGACGCGCTCTGCGACTGGACCGTGCGCAGCCCGCTGGAATCCTGCGACCTGAAGATCTTCGAGGAACTGAAGGCGGGCGACATCCTCTTCTTCGACGGTTCGCACCGCTCCTTCGCGAATTCGGATGTGACGGTGTTCTTCTTCGAGGTGATGCCGCGCCTCGCACCCGGCGTGATCGTGCAGATCCACGACATCTTCATTCCGGACGACTACCCGTCCGCCTGGAACTGCCGATTGTACAACGAGCAGTACCTTCTGGCGGCGATGCTGCTGTGTGGCGCGCCGCCGTTCCGGGTGACCGTGCCGGTGATGTATATCTGCCAGGACCCGGCGATGAGCGCCCGGGTCAAGGCGGTCTTCGCCGCCCGCGGCACCGGCCCCGACATCCCGTTTCTCTACGCGAACGATTCCCGCACGCCGGGCGCGTCGTTCTGGTTCGAGATGACCGGGACGCCCAGCTGATCGCGGGCGCGGTCTATCGCGGCTGAGGCTCAGGCAGTCTCGGCCGCACCGTAATTGGCGGCGATCACCGACTTCTTCCCGCGGATGTGCTCGCGCATCAGGACGGCCAGCGCCGCACCGTCCCGGGCGCGCAGCAGCGCGATCATGCGCTCGTGCTCGGAGACGGCGCGGGCCCACTGCTCGGGGGTCTGGTGGGCGGAGTAGCGCGAGCGCTGGATCCGGCCGGACAGGCTCTCGTAGATGTTGGCGAGGATCGTGTTGCGGCTCGCCGCCATGATCCCCTCGTGGATGCGCCGGTTGTGGCTGAAGTAACCGGCCTCGTCGCCCGACTTCCAGGCCTCGACCATCGCGTCGTGGTCGACCACCAGGGCGTCGATGTCGGCGTCGGTGATCGTGCGGCAGGCGAGGTCACCGGCCGTCGCCTCGAGGCCGGCGATCACCTCCATCATCTCCTCGAGTTCGCCGTCCGAGATGCTGGCGACGCGCGCCCCGCGATTCGGGAGCAGTTCGAGCAACCCCTCCGTCGCCAGGATCTTGATTGCCTCGCGGAGCGGCGTCCGCGAGATCCCGAAGCGCTCGGTCAGCTCGCTCTCGTTGATCCGCGCCTTCGGCTCCATCTCGCCGGACCGGATCAGTTCGCGCATGCGCTCGGCGACCTCGTCGTGGAGGTAGCGGCGGCTGATGCCGATCCCGGGCTCGATTTTGTTCATGGTCCCCCGACACACGTCAGGTCAGTGCGACCTGTGGTCTATGTGTAGGTGCCCGGCAATGGAGTGTCGAGGCACGAGGGCCCGATCCAGCACGCGGGCCACATGTTCCGCCTGGAGACCCAGCCCGTCGTGGATCTGGTGACGGCAGCTCGTCCCGTCGGCCACCACGAGGTCGTCGGGCCCTGCGGCGCGCAGGGCCGGGAACAGCGACAGCTCGGCCATGGCGAAGGACGTCTCGATCGATTCCGGCCGGTAGCCGAAGGCGCCCGCCATCCCGCAGCAGCTCGATTCGATGACCCGCAGGTCGAGCCCCGGCACCGACCGGAGCACCGTCTCGACCGAGCCCATGATGCCGAACGATTTCTGATGGCAATGGCCGTGCAGGTGCGCGACCCGGCCGCCCTGATCGGCGAACGGCAGCGCGATGCGTCCGGCCGTCAGGTCGGCGGCCAGCAACTCCTCGAACAGGAACGACTGCTTGGCCAGCAGCGCGGCCTCTTCGCCGGGCAGGAGCGCCGCGAACTCGTCCCGGAAGGTCAGCAGGCAGGACGGCTCGAGGCCGACGACCCGTGCCCCCGCGCGCAGGAACGGCAGCAGCGCGTCGAGGGTGCGGCGCGCCTCCTGGCGCGCCCGGTCGGTCTGGCCGGCGGAGAGCCAGGTCCGGCCGCAGCAGAGGGGGCGCCGCCCGCGCGACGGGTAGACCCGGTGCAGCCGGTAGCCGGCCGCCTGTAGCACCCGCTCGGCCGCCTCGAGATTCTCCCGCTCGAAGGCCCGGTTGAAGGTGTCGCCGAACAGGATCACGTCGCGGAAATCGCCCGCGACGTCCTGCGCGTGGGCGGGCTCGCCCTGCTCGCTCCAGGGCCGACGCCAGCGCGGCAGCGAGCGCCTGGCCGAGAGGCCGGCGACGCGCTCCGAGAGGGCGGCGAGGGCCGGGTACCGGTCCCGCAGGTTGAGGAGCGGCGCCAGCCGCGCGGCGGCCCCGGCGTAGAGCGGCATCGTCGCGATGAGGCGCTCCCGCAGGGGCAGCCCGTGGCGGGCGTGGTAATGGTGCAGGAACTCGATCTTCATCTTGGCCATGTCGACGCCGGTCGGGCACTCG
This sequence comes from Methylobacterium sp. NPDC080182, assembly GCF_050281105.1. Classification (NCBI taxonomy): domain Bacteria; kingdom Pseudomonadati; phylum Pseudomonadota; class Alphaproteobacteria; order Hyphomicrobiales; family Methylobacteriaceae; genus Methylobacterium; species Methylobacterium sp. NPDC080182. The sequence continues at coordinate 39,331 of NZ_JBNNWO010000019.1, read as the reverse complement.
CGGCGGCAGGCCTTGCAGGAGACGCAGAGATCGAGGGTGCGCTTCATCTCCGGGCTGGTGAAGGCGTCCTTGCCGAGCTGGCCCGAGATGGCGAGCCGCAGGGAATTGGCCCGGCCCCGGGTCAGGTGCTGCTCCTCCCGGGTCGCCCGGAAGGAGGGGCACATGGCGCCGCCGACGAGCTTCCGGCAGGTGCCGTTGTTGTTGCACATCTCGACGGCGGAGCCGAAGCCGCCCCAGTCCGACCAGTCGAGGGCGGTCTTCATCGGAGCCGACACGGCGTAGTCCGGCTTGAACCGGAACAGGCTGCGATCGTCGAACTTCGGCGCTCGCACGATCTTGCCGGGGTTGAGCCGGTTGTCCGGGTCGAACGCGTCCTTCACGGTCTCGAAGGCGCGGGTGAGCGTCGCGCCGAACAGCGGCTCGACGAATTCCGAGCGCGAGAGGCCGTCGCCGTGCTCGCCGGAATATGAGCCCTTGTAGCGGCGCACCAGCTCGGAGGTCTCCTCCGCGATCGCCCGCATCCGCCGGACGTCACCGGCCTCCTTCATGTCGAGGATCGGGCGGACATGCAGGCAGCCGACAGACGCGTGGGCATACCACGTGCCGCGGGTGCCGTTCTTGGTGAAGACCTCCGTCACCGCGTCGGTGTAGTCGGCGAGGTGCTCCAGCGGGACGGCGCAATCCTCGATGAACGAGACCGGCTTCGCGTCGCCCTTCATCGACATCATGATGTTGAGGCAGGCCTCGCGCACCTCCCAGACGGATTTCTGGCGCGCGGGCTCGACGACCTCCACGACGGCGTCCGGGAAGCCGTGATCGGCCATGCAGGCGTCGAGGCGATTCAGGTCGCGCCGGAGCGACGCGAGGTCGTCGCCGGCGAACTCCGTCAGCAGAAGGCAGTTCGGCTTGCCCTTGGTGATGTCGGCGAGCGTCGTGCGGAACAGCGGGATATCGGCGCCGAGCACGAGGACGTTGTTGTCGACCAGCTCGACCGCCACCGGGTCCAGGCCGACGATGTGCCGCGTCGTCTCCATGGCCGCCCGGAAGGACGGGAAGTGGCACACGCCCATCACGCGGTGTGTCGGCAGGCGCGATAGCTTCAGCGTCACCGCGGTGGTCGCGGCCAGCGTGCCCTCGGACCCGACGAGCAGGTGCGCGAGGTTCGGCTGGGCCTCGATCAGCGAATCGAGGTTGTAGCCGCCCACGCGGCGCTGAACCTTCGGGTAGTGCGCCTCGATCTCGGCGCGGTGGTCCTCGGCGAGGCCGCGCATCCGCGCGGCGAGCGCCGCGGCCCGATCCGATCCGTTCACGCCCGGATGCGCGTTTCCGGTCAGGCCGAAGCCGAAGGCCTCGCCGTCGTGGAGCAGCGCCTCGATCGCGAGGACGTTGTCGCTCATCTTGCCGTAGCGCAGGGAGCGGGCCCCGCAGGAATTGTTGCCCGCCATGCCGCCGATGGTGCAGCGGGTCGCCGTCGAGGGCTCGACCGGGAAGAACCAGCCGTCGGCCTTCACCCGGGTGTTCAGGCGCTCCAGCACCATGCCGGGCTCGACGGTGATCGTGCCGACCTCCGCGTCGTAGGCCAGGACGCCGTTGAAGTACCGCGAGCAGTCGACGACGAGGCCGGACCCGATCGGCTGGCCGTTCTGCGAGGTGCCGCCGCCACGCAGGATGACCGGGGCGCCGTGCTCGGCGGCGATGCGCAGGGTCGCGGCGATGTCGGCGGCGGAGCGCGGCAGCACCACGCCGGCGGGCATGATCTGGTAGATCGACGCATCGGTGCTGTAGCGTCCGCGCGTGAAGGCGTCGAAGCGCGCCTCACCCTGGAGCTGCTCCGCCAGCCGGCGCGGCAAACCGGCCTCGAGGCGCGCCGCTGCACGCGGCGCCGGGGCATCCGCCCTCGCTTCCGTCACGCTCGATCCCTCCCGAGATGGGACGCGCCCACCCGCGGGGAAATGTATTCAAAATTCACTGCGGCGCAAATCGGCCGCGGTGTCACGCTGGCAGCGGGCGGCCGGGGTCCTGTACTGCGCCGGGCCTCGCGGGCTGCCGCGAACCTCACCCGGCGCGCGGCCCGTCGCAGCCCCGCGTCCGCCCGCCGGGCGGGTTCCGGTAACGGCCTCAGTGGTTGTCCCGCGGCACCCCGGAGGCCTGCGCGACCTTCTGGAACTTCACCGCGCCCTTCAGCACCATGCCCTGATCGAGCTGGTCGACCTGATCGCGGTAGATCTCCTGCCAGGGCGTCTGCGTCGCCGGGTAGGGATATCCGCCGCGCGCCGCCAGATCCGCGCGCCGGCGCGCGATCTCCTCGGCCGGGAGCAGGATGTCGGCGCTCCGGCGGTTGAGGTCGATGCGGATGCGGTCGCCGCTCTGCAGCAGGGCCAGACCGCCGCCCGCGGCCGCCTCGGGAGACGCGTTCAGGATGGCGGGCGTGCCGGAGGTGCCGGATTGCCGGCCGTCGCCGATGCAGGGCAGCGAGGTGACGCCGCGCCGGATCAGGGCGCCGGGCGGCTGCATATTCACCACCTCGGCGGCGCCGGGATAGCCGATCGGACCGGCCCCGCGCATGATCAGGATCGTGTTCTCGTCGATGTCGAGCGCCGGGTCGTCGATCCGCGTGTGGTAGTCCTCGGGACCGTCGAACACGATCACCCGCCCCTCGAAGGCCATCGGATCGTTCGGATTGCGCAGGTAGCGGGCGGCGAATTCCTCCGAGATCACGCAGGTCTTCATGATCGCGGAATCGAACAGGCTCCCCTTGAGATTGAGGAAGCCGGCGCGCTCCATCAGCGGCTCGCCGTAGGCGCGGATCACGTCGCGGTTCCAGCTGTGCCGCCCGCGGTAGTTCTCGCCGACGGTCCGGCCGTTGCAGGTCAGGGCACCCTCGTGGACCTTCCCGGCCTCGATCAGCTCGGCGAAGACCGCCGGCAGGCCGCCCGCGCGGAAATACTCCTCGCCGAGCCAGCGGCCGGCGGGTTGCATGTCCACGAGCAGCGGGATCTCGAACCCGACCCGTTCCCAGTCGTCGCAGCTCAGCGGCACGCCGATATGCTTGGCGATGGCGTTGATGTGGATCGGCGCGTTGGTCGAACCGCCGATCGCGGCGTTGGCCACGATCGCGTTCTCGAAGGCCTCGCGGGTCAGGATGTCAGAGGGCTTGAGGTCTTCCCAGACCATCTCGACGATCCGCTGGCCGGTGGCGTAGGCCGCCTGGCCGCGCTCGCGGTAGGGCGCCGGGATCGCCGCCGAGCCGGGCAGCGCGAGGCCGAGCGCCTCGGCGAGGGCGTTCATTGTCGAGGCCGTGCCCATCGTGTTGCAGTGGCCCGTGGAAGGTGCCGACGACCCGACGATGTCCATGAACTGCTGGAAGTCGATGTCGCCGGCGGCATGCCGCTCGCGCGTCTTCCAGACGATCGTGCCGGACCCGGTCAGCTCCTTCTGGAAGTAACCGTTGAGCATCGGCCCGACGTTCAGCGAGATCGCCGGGATGTTGACGGTGGCCGCCGCCATCAGACAGGCCGGCATGGTCTTGTCGCAGCCGGTCAGCAGCACGACGCCGTCGAGCGGGTAGCCGTACAGCACCTCCACCAGCGACAGGTAGGCGAGGTTCCGGTCGAGCGAGGCGGTCGGCCGCTTCCCGGTCTCCTGGATCGGGTGGCAGGGAAACTCGAAGGCGACGCCGCCGGCCGCCGTGATGCCGTCCCGCACCCGCTTGGCGAGCTCGACGTGATGGCGGTTGCAGGGCGAAAGGTCGGAACCCGTCTGGGCGATGCCGATCAGGGGCTTGCCCGACCGCAGCTCCTCCGGCGTCAGCCCGTAATTAAGGTAGCGCTCCAGGTAGAGGGCGGTCATGCCCGGGTTGTGCGGGTTGTCGAACCAGGCCTTCGAGCGCAGGTCGGCGGGCGTGATCCGGCGTTTGTCGCTCATGGTCGCTTCCTCGCATCTTGGGGCCGGCACTGGCGGTCCGGCTCGTGTCTTCCGCTACCGCGGCGGGCGGCGGGGCCGCGGTCGCGGCGCCCTGAGCTCGATCTTGCAATACTCTGAGGATTGATCCGCCGCAGCATCTCCGGCGCTGGATTAATTTCAGGACAGCATCCGGGTGTCACCATCGATGGAAATGGCCTGCCCCGAGATCGTCCGGCCGCGCGGCGAGCAGAGCAGCAGGATCTGGTCGGCGAGCTGCCGCGCCGTGACGTACTCCTTCACCGACACGAACGAGAACGCCCGCGCCTCCATGTCGGCGAAGCTCGTGCCCTGCTGCTGGGCCTTCGATTCGAGCACCCGGCGCTGGCGATCCCCGGCGACGAGGCCCGGCAGGATCGCGTTCACCCGGATCCCGGCATTGCCGAGCTCGATCGCCAGGGACTTGGTGAAGCCGATCACCCCCCATTTGGCGGCCGCGTAGGGGCTGCGCAGGGCGAAGCCGAACTTGCCCGCGGCCGAGGAGAGGTTGACGATCGAGGCGTTGGCGCTCTGGCGCAGGTGCGGCACCGCCAGGCGCGCGCAGTTGAACTGGCTGGTCAGGCAGACCGTGAGGCAGCGATCCCACTCCTCGGGGGCGATCTCCTCGACCCGACCGGTCGGGCCGGCGATCCCGGCATTGTTGACGAGCACGTCGAGGCCGCCGAGGAACTCGACCGCCTGGTCCATCATCGCGGCGACGGCGTCGCGGTCGGCGACGTCGGTCCGGCTGCGCCCGACCGTGTCCGGCAGCGCGGCCAAGGCCTCGGCGTCGATATCGCAGGCGAAGACGCGCGCGCCTTCGTCGAGGAAGGCGTCGACGATCTCGCGACCGATTCCGGCAGCGCCCGCCGTCACCAGGACGCGCAGGCCGGCAATCCCCAGATCCATGATCAATCCTCTCCCTGAACGTCCCGCAATCCGCCGCGGGTCAAGATGAACTCCGCGGCTTCCCGGATGTCGGCGGCGATCGCGGCCGCGGCCGCCGCGCCGTCCCGGATCTCGATGGCTGCCACGGCCTCGGCGTGCCGGCGCAGAGCGAAGCCCTGGAGGAGGCGCTCCGGGTGGGCGCGCAGATCCAGGTTGATCACCGGGCCGGCCTTCAGCCAGAGCCGCGCGATAATCTCCTGCAGGGGGCCCAGCCCGCAGGCGCCGTAGATGGCGAAATGCAAGTCGCGGTTGAGCTGAACGGCGCGCGCCCTATCGGGCTCCGCCGCCTCGGCCTCGGCCCGGAAGGCCGCCTCGGCACTCCGTATCGCCGCGAGTTCGGCGGCCGTCCGCCGGTCGGCCGCCCGCGCCACCGCGATCCCCTCAACCGCGATGCGGGTCTCGACCAGGGCCCGGAACGCGGCCGCGCCCATGACCGGCACCCGGATCACGCGATTCGGCGCCACCTCCAGCACGCCGTCCGCCGCAAGCCGGCTCACCGCCTCGCGCACCGGCATGACCGAGACGCCGAGCGCCGCCGCACTCTGCCGGAGGGACAGCCGGTCGCCCGGTGCCAGCCGCCCCGAGGCGAGGAGATCCGACAGGGCCTCGTAGACGGTGTCGGACAGGGTCCGCCGCGCGAGCTGGGGCAGGTCGGCCAGCGCCAAAGTGGAATTCATATGCCGACACTAGACGGATCCGGCACTATCGCGCTAGTGATCTGTGATCACAGTTCGGGTGAGGGCCGTCAGAGCCCGCCACAACAACCCGGCTGGAGGACACGCACGGGAGCGGAACGATGACGGACCGGTACGGGAATTCCCTTTCTCGCCGCAGCCTCCTGCGCGCCGGCGGCGCGGCGCTCCTCGCGCCGGCCCTCGCGAGCCCGGCGCTCTCCCAGGGACAGTCCGAGGTGATCCGGATCGGTCACCTCACGCCGCGGACCGGCTTCCTCGGGCCGCTCGGCGAGTTCGCCGTGCAGGCGGCCCAGCTCGCGGTGGAGGAGATCAACGCGGCCGGCGGCATCGCGGGCCGGAAGGTCGAGCTCCTGTCGGAGGACAGCGTCAACCCACAGACCGCCTCGGCCAAGGCCGAGCGCATGGTCCAGCGTGACCGCGTGGCGTGCCTCGTCGGCGAGATCAATTCGGCCTCCGCGCTGGCGATCAGCCAGGTCGCGCAGCGCGAGAAGATCCTGTTCATCAACACCGGCGCCAACTCGGACGCGCTGCGCGGCTCCGACTGCAAGCGCTTCATGTTCCACGTCGAATCGCAGAACACCATGATGGTGCGGGCCTGCGGCCGGGCGTTGCTCGACCGGGGCCTGATCAAGGGGCGCAAGGTCTACGCGCTCACCGCCGACTACGCCTTCGGCCACGATCTCCTGAAGCAGGCCAAGAAGTACTTCGCCGCCAACGACGCCACCCTCGTCGGCGAGGATCTGATCCCGACCGAGCTCACCGACTTCTCGCCGTTCCTGCTCAAGCTCCGTCAGGCCAAGCCGGACCTCGTGATCTGCAACCTCGCGGGCGCGCAGATCACCAACTTCCTGAAGCAGTACAGCGAGTTCGGCCTGCCGTTCCCGGTCGCCGGCTTCGGCTTCGACACGGCGCTCGCGTGGGGCGCCGGACCTGGGAACTTCCTCGGCACCTGGCCGGTGATCTGGCACCACCAGATCGACTCGCCCTCGGCGAAGAAATTCGTCGCCGCCTTCAAGGCCAAGTACAAGAAGCCGCCTGAGAACCAGGGCTGGGGCGACTACACGGCGATGAAGATCGTCGCGCAATCGATGAACGAGCTCAAATCGACCGAGTCGATCAAGGTCGTGGAGCACCTGGAATCGGGGGCGAAGTTCGACATCGCCAAGGTCCGCGAGGGCTATTTCCGCCCCTGGGACCACGAGCTGATGCAGGAGATGTTCGCGATCACCGCCCTGCCGGCGGATCAGGTCAAGAACCCCTACGACATCTTCACCTCGACCGGGCCGCTGCCCGGTCCCGGCGAGAGCCTGGAAGTGCTCGCCACCACCCGCGACGAGAACGCCTGCACCTTCCCGGCGTGAGGCGTCCATGCAGCTCGTCTTCATCCTGGAGCAGGTGCTCAACGGCCTGCTGATCGGTGTGCAGTACCTGCTGATCGCGCTGGGTTTGTCGCTGATCTTCAGCCTCGGCGGGATCGTGAACCTCGCCCACGGCGCCTTCTACGCGATCGGCGCCTACGTGACCGTGTTGCTGACGCCGACGATCGGCTTCGGCGGCGCCCTCATCGCCTCGCCGCTCGCGGTGGCGGTGCTCGGCCTCCTGATCGAGCGGTTCCTGCTCCGGCGCTTCTACCGCGGCGACCCGACGCTCGGCCTGCTCCTCACCTTCGGGCTCGCGATGGTGGCGGAGCAGGCGCTGCGCATGGCCTTCGGGGCCGCGCCGGTGCCCTTCGGGATCCCGCTGTGGCTGCGCGGGCAGGTCTTCATCGGCGACCTGATCTACTCGCGCTACCGGCTCTCGATCCTCGTCGTGGCCCTCGCCTGCGTCGCCGGCCTGTGGCTGCTCCTGACGCGGACGAGCTTCGGACGCGTGGTCCGGGCCGGCGTGCAGAACCCCGACATGGTCGCGGCGCTCGGCATCTCGCTGCGGCCCTATATGACCGCGGTGGTGACGATCGCGGTCGGGCTCGCGGCGCTCGCCGGGACCATGATGGCGCCGGTCACGGGCGTGCAGCCCGCCATGGGCGCCGAGATCCTGACCTTCGCCTTCGTGGTCGTGGTGATCGGCGGTCTGGGCTCCTTCTGGGGCGTGGTGCTCGCCGCGCTGATCGTCGGCGTGGTCCGGGGCCTCACCGCCTACGCCTACCCGCCGGCCACCGAGGCCGCCGTCTACGCCCTCATGGTGCTCGTCCTGCTGCTGCGCCCGCGCGGCCTGTTCGGCGAGCACATCGCCCGGTTCGAGTGAGCGGAGAGCGTCCCATGTCCGGAACCGCCGAGCCGCTGCCGCTCGCCCTGCCGCAGCGCGGCCTGATCCTGCGCGAGAGCCGCCAGCTCTGGGCGGCGCTCGCCGCCCTGATCGTCCTGCCCTTCGCCCTCGACGCGATCGGCCTGACGCTGATCACCGCCACCGACGTGGTGATCTTCGCCCTGGCGGTGCTCGGCCTCAACATCCTGGTCGGCTGGACCGGGCTCACCTCGTTCGGCCACGGGGCGTGGTTCGGGATCGGCGCCTACGCGGTGGCGATCCTCCAGACGCGCCTCTTCCCCGGCGACATGGCCCTGCCGCTCCTCGGCGCTCTGGCGATCACCGGGCTCGCGGCCCTCGCCGCCGGCGGCCTGATCCTCCGGCGGCGGGGCGTCTACTTCTCGCTCCTGACCCTCGCCTTCACGGCGATGCTCTACGCCATCGCGTTCCGCTGGACCGACCTCACCGGTGGCGAGAACGGCATCGGCAACCTGCACCGGTGGGCGGCGCTGCAGGAGCCCGGCGCCTACTACGCCGCGGTGTCCGGGATCGCCTTCGCGGTCCTGATCGCCCTGTGGCGCTTCCGGCGCTCGCCGATGGGCACCGTCCTGGTGGCGATCCGCGAGAACGAGCAGCGTGCCGGCTTCCTCGGCTACGCCACCAACCGCTACAAGCTCGCGGCCTTCGTGATCTCGGCGACGATCACCGGGCTGGCGGGGGCGCTCGCGGCCTACAGTCACCGCTTCACCTCGGCCGACCCGATCTCCATCGCCTTCTCGGGCGAGCTGCTCGCCATGGTGGTGATCGGAGGGATGCGCTCGTTCCTCGGGCCGGCGCTCGGCGCGCTGTTCTACATCCTCTTCCGCGAGTTCCTGTCGATCTACACCGCCGACTGGCTGCTGTATTTCGGCCTGCTGTTCGTCGCCTTCATCGTGTTCTCGCCGGACGGGCTCGTCGGCATCGCGGCGCGGCTGCTCAAGCCGTTCCGGCGCGTCCCGACCGAGGGCGCGGCCATGTCGGCCCGCCGCGCCGGCGCCTCGGGCCGAGTCCCGGCCCGCTTCATCGCGGAGGGGCGCAGTGACGGCCCGGTGCTGATCGCTGACGAGATCCGGAAGAGCTTCGGGCCCGTGAAGGCGGTGCGCGGCGTGTCCTTCGCGGTGGCTGACCGGACGCTCCACGCCCTGATCGGACCGAACGGCGCCGGCAAGACCACCGCCTTCAACCTACTGTCCGGGATGTTCCGCCCGAGCGGCGGCAGCATCCGCCTCGACGGAAGCGAGATCGCCGGCCTGGAGCCGCACGCCATCACCCGGGCCGGGATCGGCCGGTCGTTCCAGATCACCAACCTGTTCCCGGGCCTCTCCGTGGAGGAGAACGTTCGCCTCGCGGTGCAGGCCCGGCACACCGCGCATTTCAGCCCCTGGCGGGACGCGTTGGCCGTCCGGGAGATCGCCGACGACACCGCCGAGCTGCTGCGCTGGACCGGCCTGTCCGGCATCGAGCGGGCCGAGGCCGGCAGCCTGTCCTACGGCGGCCAGCGGCTCCTCGACATGGGGCTGGCGCTGGCCACTCGGCCGCGCGTGCTGCTGCTCGACGAGCCCCTCGCCGGGCTGGCGGCCGCCGAGCGCGAGCGGGTCGGCGACCTGATCAAGGCGCTCTCGGCCGACATCCCGGTGCTCCTCGTCGAGCACGACATCGACCGCGTCTTCCGCCTCGCCGACCGCGTCACCGTGATGGCCGACGGCGCCGTGCTGGTCGACGGCTCGGTCGCGGACGCCCGGGACGACGAGCGGGTGCAGGCGGTCTATCTCGGCTCGGGCACGGCGGCGATCGCCGCGAAGCCGCGCGCCAGCGCCGCCGAGGCCGAGACGCTGCTCGCCATGGAGGGCGTCGACACCTTCTACGGCAAGTCGCACATCTTGAACGGGGTGAACCTGGCGGTGCGCCGGGGCGAGGTCGTGGCGCTCCTCGGACGCAACGGGGCCGGCAAGTCGACTCTGCTCAAGACCCTGATCGGCACCGCGCCGCCGGCCACCGGCCGGATCGTGCTCGCCGGCAAGGACATCGCCGGCCTGTCGCCCGACCGGATCGCCCGGCTCGGGATCGGCTACGTCCCGCAGGGGCGGGCGCTGTTCGCCGGCATGACCGTCGCGGAGAATCTGGGCCTCGGCCGCCTGCGGCGGCTCACCGGCGCCGGCATCCACTGGGACGAGGAGAAGGTCCTCGAGTTCTTCCCGCGCCTGAAGGAGCGCTGGACCGTCGACGCGGCCCGCCTGTCCGGCGGCGAGCAGCAGATGGTGGCGGTGGCCCGCGCCCTCTCGGGCGACACGCGGCTCCTCCTCCTCGACGAGCCCTTCGAGGGCCTGTCGCCGGCCGTGACGGAGGAGCTGTTCGAGGCCTTCGACCGGCTCCGCCGGGAGATCGCGATCATCCTGGTGGACCACCACCTCGACCTCGCCCTGGCGCTGTCCGACCGCACCGTCGCCCTGGAGCGCGGCAGCGTGCAGTGGACGGGCGAGTCGCGTCTCCTGCGCGAGGATCAGGAGTTGAGGCGGAAGGTGCTGTGGCTATGACCGAGAGCGTCGCGATCGTCGGCGCCGGCCTGATCGGCCGGGCCTGGGCGATGATCTTCGCCCGTGCCGGCTGGGACGTGCGCCTGTTCGACCCCGCGGCGGGCGTCGCCGAGGCCGCGATCCCGCTCTGCGCCGAGGGGCTGCGGACGCTGGCGGCGAACGACCTCTGCGCGGATCCCGCGGGTGCCGCGGCGCGCATCCGCGCGGCCGGCACCCTCGCGGCCGCCCTCGACGGCGTCGCCTTCGTGCAGGAGAACGGACCGGAGCGGCTGGAGGTGAAGCGGAGCCTATTCGCGGACCTCGACGCCGCGGCACCGCGGGAGGCCGTCATCGCCTCGTCCTCCTCGGCGATCCGCTGCTCCCTGTTCACCGAGGATCTGCCCGGTCGGGCCCGGTGCCTCGTGGGCCATCCGGTGAACCCGCCGCACCTGATCCCGCTGGTGGAGATCTCCGGCGCGCCGTGGACGGCGCCCGAGGCGCTGGTACGGGCCCGTCAGGTTTACGAGCAGATCGGGCAGGTCCCGATCACCGTGCTGAAGGAGATCGAGGGCTTCATCCTCAACCGGCTCCAGGGCGCCCTGTTGGCGGAGGCGTTCCGCCTCGCTTCGGAGGGCTACGTGACCCCGCAGGACCTCGACAAGACCGTGGCGGACGGCCTCGGCCTGCGCTGGAGCTTCATGGGTCCGTTCGAGACGATCGAGCTCAACGCGCCCGGCGGCATCGCCGATTACTGCGCCCGCTACACCGGTTTCTACAAGAGCCTCGCCGCCGACCCGGCGCTGCCCTCGGTCTACGAGGCGCCGGCCACCGAGGCGATCCTGGCTAAGTGGCAACCGCCGACCGATCTGCCCGCACGCATGAACCGCCGCGACGCGCGGCTGGCGGCGCTCCGCGCCCACAAGGCTTCACGGAAGGACTGAGCATGGCCTCACAGCGGAAAGTCATCATCACCTGCGCGGTGACGGGCGCGATCCACACGCCCAGCATGTCGCCGCACCTGCCCGTGACGCCCGAGGAGATCGCCGACGCCGCCATCGGCGCCGCCGAGGCCGGCGCCGCCATCGTGCACCTGCACGCCCGCAACCCGGAGAACGGCCAGCCCGACCAGACACCCGAGGCCTTCGCCAAGTTCCTGCCGGTGATCAAGCAGCGCTCGAACTGCGTGGTGAACATCACCACGGGCGGCGCGCCGACCATGTCGATCGAGGAGCGGGTGCGCCCGGCCGCGACCTTCCAGCCGGAGGTCGCCTCGCTGAACCTCGGCTCGATGAACTTCGGCCTGTTCGGCATGCTCGACCGCTTCAAGGACCTGAAGCACCAGTGGGAGCGGGACTATCTCGGCAACAAGGACATCATCTTCCGCAACACCTTCGGCCAGATCGAGCACATCCTGACGACCTGCGGCCCGAACGGGACGAAGTTCGAGTTCGAGTGCTACGACACCGCGCATCTCTACAACCTGAAATACTTCTTCGACCGCGGGCTGGTGCAGGCGCCGCTGTTCATCCAGACGGTCTTCGGCCTGCAGGGCGGGATCGGCGCGCATCCGGACGACGTGATGCACATGAAGCGCACCGCCGACCGTCTGTTCGGCGATCAGTACCGCTGGTCGGTGCTCGGCGCGGGCCGCAACCAGATGAACATCGCCGCCATGGCGGCCGCGATGGGCGGCAACGTCCGCGTCGGGCTCGAGGACAGCCTCTGGGACGGTCCGGGCAAGCTCGCCGAGACCAACGCCGCGCAGGTCCGGCGGGTGCGCGCGATCATCGAGGGGCTGGGCCTCGCGGTCGCCTCGCCCGACGAGGCGCGCGAGATGCTGGCGCTGAAGGGCGGCGACAAGGTCGCGTTCTGATCGATCAGTCGATGGACGATGCGTCGCGGAAGGTGGGACGCATCGTCCGAGAGCGGCTGACGTTCAGGCTCTTCCGTCCTTGCGAGCGCAGCGAAGCAATCCAGGCGCGCCTCAGGCCTCCGATCGCGCGCAACACTGGATTGCTTCGCTGCGCTCGCAAAGACGTAGGCGAGCGCTCACGGCGAACCGAACACGCGATCCAGATCCGCCTGCGCGACGCCGTCGATCTCCAGGATCTTCAGCCGGCTCTGCTCGCCGGTCACGATGCGGACCGAGTCGCGGCTGACCTTCAGCGCCTTGGCGATCAGCGCGACGAGCGCCTCATTGGCCGCGCCCTCGACCGGCGGGGCGGCGACGCGGACCTTCAGGTAGGGCTGCCCCTTCTCGTCCCGGGCCCAGCCCTCAGCGGCGTCGCGCCCCCCGCGCGGCGTCAGGCGCACCGCCAGACGGATCGCCACGGCGGAGCCCTCAGAAGATCTTGCCCGGGTTCAGCCGGTTGTCCGGATCGAGCGCCCGCTTCACGAGCCGCATGACGGCGATCTCCTCGGGCGAGCGTGACAGCTTCAGCTTGGCCCGCTTCTCGAGCCCGATCCCGTGCTCCGCCGAGACGGAGCCGTTCAGCTCCGCCAGCGGCTCGTAGATCGCCGCATCGATCGCCGCGTTGCCGGCGGCGTCGAGGCGGGTGGTGTTCCAGTGGAGGTTGTTGTCGCCGATATGCCCGTAGACGACCGCCCGGCAGCCCGGGATCGCCGCGAGCCGGTCGAGCGCGCCGCGGACGTAGCCGTCCATCCGCGCGAGCGGCACGCTCACGTCGAAGGCCCGGTCGATCCCGTCGGCGTTCAGGTGCTCGACGCGGTCGCGGATCCGCCACATGCCACGGCGCTGCTCCTCCGAGGCGGCGACCACGGCGTCGAGGATCGTGCCGTCTCCCATCAGCCCTTCCAGCAGACCGAGGAACCGGTCCGATTCCTCGGGGACGCACTCGACCTCGATGATCGCGTAGAACGGGTAGTCCGGACCGAGCGGCGGGGTCGCGCGCCCGGGTGCCGTCATCAGCCGGTAGAAGTCCGGCCACAGGCCCTCGAACGAGGAGATACGCCCCTGGAAGGCGCTCTGCGCCGCCCGCAGCACCCGCGCGCCGTCGTCGACCCCGGGGCACGCGATCAGCGCCGTCGCGTAGCCGGCGGGCTCCGGCCGCAGGCGGATGACCGCCCGCGTGACGATGCCCATCGTGCCCTCGGTGCCGAGGAAGAGCTGCTTGAGGTCGAGCCCGGTGTTGTTCTTGATGAGCGGCCGCATCGACGACACGACCGTGCCGTCGGCGAGCACCGCCTCCAGGCCGAGCACCATGTCGCGCATCATGCCGTAGCGCAGCACCCGCAGGCCGCCCGCGTTGGTGGAGATCGCGCCGCCGATCGTCGCCGAGCCGCGGGCCCCGAGATCGAGGGGGAAGAACAGGCCCGCCGCGGACGCGGCGTCCTGCACGCTCTCGAGGGTCGCGCCGGTGCCGACCACCACCGTCATACCGAGCGGGTCCACCGGCTCGATGCCGGTCATGCGCTCGGTCGACAGGGTGATCTCGTCGGGTTGGCAGAGCGTGCCGTCGACGAGGCCGGTGGCTCCGCCCCGCGGGACGACCGCGACGCCCGCCGCGTGGCAGGCGGCCATGACGGCGCCGGTCTCCTCCGTGCTGCGCGGGCGGACCAGGGCCAGGGCGGCGCAGGGCTCAGTCGGGCGCGTCCAGTTGGCCGAGCGTCCCCGCAGCTCCGCACCGGTGACGAGACCGGACGGTCCGACGATCGCGGCGAGGCAATCGAGGAAGGCGGTGTCGGTCATCGGCATCATCTCGGGGCTCGGTCCGATCGCCGCTCTGTCACAGAATCCCGCGCGCGGCGAGGTTCCGCATGAGCGCGCGGGCACCGAAGGTCCAGGGCTCGCAGGCGTCGCAGGGGCGCATGCGGTTGACGAGGCTGCCGAGCTCCGGGCTCGCCACGACGACGCGGTCGCCGTCGGCGTGGGTGAAGCCGAGGCCCGGCCCGTGCCGGTCCTGGATCGGCGCGAACATGGTGCCGAGGAGGAGGAGGGCGCCGTCGGGGTAGTCGTGCGTCCGCCCCATCAGCGCCTCCGCCAGCTCCTCCGGGTCGCGGCTGATCTCGGAGAGCGGCGAGGTGCCCTCCAGCCGGAAGCCGTCCGTGCCGGTCACCTCGAGGGTCACGGTCGTGCGGCGGACGTCGTCGAGGCCGAACGTGTCGTCGAACAGGCGCAGGAACGGCCCCACGGCGCAGGAGGCGTTGTTGTCCTTGGCCTTCCCGAGGAGCAGCGCCGACCGGCCCTCGAAGTCGCGCAGGTTCACGTCGTTGGCGAGCGTCGCCCCGACGATCCGCTGGTCGGAGGCGACCGCGAGCGCCACCTCGGGCTCGGGGTTGTTCCAGTGCGAGTCCGGGTGCAGCCCCGCGTCCGCGCCGCAGCCGACGGCCGAGAGTGGCTGCGCCTTGGTGAAGATCTCGGCGTCCGGGCCGATGCCCACCTCCAGGTACTGGCTCCAGGCGCCCTGCGCGACCAGCACCTCCTTGAGGGCCATGGCCTCGGGCGAGCCGGGCTTCAGCCGGCGCAGGTCGTGCCCGACCAGGCGCTCGACCTCGGCGCGGATCGCCGCCGCGGCGGCGAGATCGCCGCGTGCGCGCTCCTCGATCACCCGCTCCAGCATCGAGGTGGCGAAGGTCACGCCCGCCGCCTTCAGGGCCTGGAGGTCGACCGGGGCCAGGAGCCAGGGCTTGGTGGCGTCGCGCGCGTCCGGCGGCGTGTTGGCCAGCACCGCGTCGAGGCTGCCGAGGTCCTCGCCCTCTGCGCCGCGAAGGGCGGCGGCGGGGTCTCGGGCCTCGCACAGGTCGCTGACGGTGGGGAAGGCGGCGGTAACGTCGACGATTCGGGCCGCACCGTCCGCGCCGGCGCGGATCGCCACGACGCTCGGACCGGCCACGTCCGGCCGCCACACCCGGCCCACCAGGGCGCCCCGGCATCCGTCGGCGGGCAGGATCTCCCGCGCGGTCAGGCCCGATAACGACATGTGCTCATGTCCCCTGGATGTGTGACCCTGAGATGTCCGCGCGCGACGGGCCAGGTTCCGGGACCGCGGCCGGCGCGCGATCCCATAGCATTCCCCGCCGCCCGTCATCCCGCCGGAAGTTTCACCGGGCCGCGCCCGTCACGGGCGCCGGGGGGGCTCGCCTGACAGATCCAAGATTATCTGCAGCTTTGCCAGGAGGCCGGCTTGCTTTCCCGCGAACCCTCATTTGTACTGCTGCCCTAGAGCCGCCGACAGAGCGGCCTTGATCGGGAGGAAGCATGGCCTCGGTGGGAATCCGCGAGGTTCGCAAGGCTTTCGGATCGACGAATGTCCTGCACGGCGTGTCGGTGGATATCCGGGACGGTGAATTCGTGATCCTGGTCGGCCCGTCGGGCTGCGGGAAATCAACGCTCCTGCGGATGATCGCCGGGCTCGAGAACATCTCCGGCGGCGAGATCCGCATCGGCGAGCGCGTGGTGAACGATGTGCCGCCCAAGGAGCGGGACATCGCCATGGTGTTCCAGAACTACGCCCTCTATCCGCATCTCACCGTCCGCGAGAACATGGCGTTCTCGATGCGGATCCGGAAGGCGCCGGCCTCCGAGATCGATCTCCGGGTCAACAAGGCCGCCCAGATCCTCGGGCTGGCTCCCCTGCTGGACCGCTACCCGCGCCAGCTCTCGGGCGGCCAGCGCCAGCGCGTCGCCATGGGCCGGGCGATCGTGCGCGACCCGCAGGTCTTCCTGTTCGACGAGCCGCTGTCCAACCTCGACGCCAAGCTCCGCGTGGCGATGCGCACCGAGATCAAGGAGCTGCACCAGCGCCTGAAGACGACGACGATCTACGTCACCCACGACCAGATCGAGGCCATGACCATGGCCGACAGGATCGTGGTGATGCACGACGGGGTCGTGGAGCAGATCGGGCCGCCCCTCGAGCTCTACGACCGGCCCGACAACCTGTTCGTCGCCGGCTTCATCGGCTCGCCGGCCATGAACTTCATGCCCGGCAAGGTCCGGGCGAACGGGCGTCTGACCTTCACCACCGAGACCGGCCTGTCGATCCCGCTCGCCGACGCGCCCTCCGGCGTCGACGGCCGGCCGCTCATCCTGGGGGTCCGCCCCGAGCATTTCGACCTCGCGCCCGAGGGAATCGCCGCGGAGGTCGTCGTCGTGGAGCCGACCGGCTCCGAGACCATGCTGGCGGTGCGGGCCGGGGGCCAGGACCTCACCTGCGTGCTGCGCGAGCGCGTGCGCGAGCGGCCGGGCGAGACGATCTCCCTGCGGCCGAACCGCGTGCACTTCTTCGACGCCGAGACCGGCCGTCGCCTGCCGAACTGACCCGCGTCGGATCCGGCGCGGATTCGAGGCGCGCGGCGCCTCCACGATCACGATCACCGAGGGAGAAGAAACGATGTCCGTTCTCGATCGCCGGTCCCTCCTCGCGGGCGCCGCAGCGACAGGCTTCGCCGCCGGCGGCGACCTCCTCGGCTTCGCCAAGGCCTGGGCGCAGAACGCGGAGTGGAAGCCCGAGCCGGGGGCGAGCCTGTCGCTCCTGCGCTGGAAGCGCTTCGTGCCGGCCGAGGACGAGGCCTTCATGAAGCTCGTCGACGCCTTCACCAAGGCGACGGGCGTCAAGGTCACGGTGACCAACGAGTCCTTCGACGACATCCAGCCCAAGGCGTCGGTCGCCGCCAACACGGGCCAAGGGCCCGACATGGTCTGGGGTCTGTTCTCGTTCCCGGCGCTCTTCCCCGACAAATGCCTGCCGCTCGAGGACGTGGCGGAATCCCTCGGCAAGAAGTACGGCCCCTGGTTTCCGTCGGCGGAGGCCTACGGCAAGGTCAAGGGCAAGTGGATCGCGATCCCCGTGGCGTTCAACGGCGGCTATCCGAACTACCGCATCTCGGCGATGAAGAAGGCCGGTTTCGACAAGTTCCCGACCGACACGGCGGGCTTCCTCGAACTCTGCCGCGGACTGAAGAAGAACAACACCCCCGCCGGCTTCGCTCTCGGCCACGCCACCGGTGACGGCAACACGTGGTGCCACTGGGCGCTCTGGTCACACGGCGGCAACCTCGTCGACGCCAACGAGAAGATCGTCATCAACTCGCCCGAGACCGCCAAGGCGCTCGAATACGTCAAGTCCCTGTACGAGACCTTCGTGCCCGGCACGGTGTCGTGGAACGATTCCTCGAACAACAAGGCCTTCCTGGCCGGCGACCTGTACCTGACCAACAACGGCATCTCGATCTACGCGGCGGCCAAGAAGGACAACCCGAAGCTCGCCGAGGACATGGACCACGCGGTCTGGCCGATCGGCCCGGTCGGCAAGCCCACCGAGTTCCAGCTCGCCTTCCCGATCCTGGCCTTCAAGTACTCGAAGGCGCCGAACGCCTGTAAGGCCTTCATCGCCTTCATGATGGAGGCGGCGAACTACAATCCCTGGCTGGAGGCGGCCCAGGGCTACCTCTGCGAGCCGCTGTCGAACTATCCGAAGAACCCGATCTGGACGAGCGACCCGAAGAACGCGGTCTTCGCCGAGGCGGGACGGCGCTCCCTGGCGGCGGGCGGGCTCGCGCCGGTGAGCGAGCGGATCGCCGCGGTGCTGGCCGACTTCGTGATCGTCGACATGTTCGCCAGTCACTGCACCGGCCGCGAGGACGTGAAGGGCGCCATCAAGAACGCCGAGCGCGCCGCCACCCGCATCTTCCGGAACACCTGACCGCACCCGCCGGAGGCGAGACCATGGCGCACACGGCCCTGACGCAGCCCGCCCCGGCCGCAATCCCGACCCGCTCGGCCTGGCAGCGTGTGCGCGCGAGCCGCGGCTGGGCGGGGTTCTGGTTCATGCTGCCGACGGCGCTGATCCTCGGCCTGTTCCTGGCCTACCCGCTCCTGAAGGGCATCTGGCTGTCCTTCACCAACGCGCGGATCGGCCGCGACGGGGTCTTCGTCGGCCTGGAGAACTACGAGTGGCTCTGGGACGACGACGTCTTCTGGCTCTCGGTGTTCAACACCTGCCTCTACACGGCGGTGGCGTCCGTGGTGAAGTTCGGGGTCGGGCTCTACCTCGCGTTGCTGCTCAACAAGAACATGCCGTTCAAGTCGATCATCCGGTCGATCGTGCTGATCCCGTTCGTTGTGCCGACCGTGCTGTCGGCCATCGCGTTCTGGTGGATCTTCGACAGCCAGTTCTCGATCATCTCTTGGTCGCTGCGCCATCTCGGGGTGATCGACGGCAACATCGACTTCCTCGGCGATCCCGCCATGGCGCGGGCCTGCGTGATCTTCGCCAACATCTGGCGGGGCGTGCCGTTCATCGCCATCACGCTGCTCGCCGGTCTCCAGACTGTCTCGCCCTCGCTCTACGAGGCCGCGACGCTGGACGGCGCCTCCAACTGGCAGATCTTCTCGCGGATCACCCTGCCGCTGCTGACCCCGATCATCGCGGTCGTGATGACCTTCTCGGTGCTGTTCACCTTCACCGATTTCCAGCTGATCTGGGCCATGACGCGCGGCGGCCCGGTGAACGCCACCCACCTGATGGCGACCCTGTCGTACCAGCGCGGCATCCTCTCGGGGACGCTCGGCGAGGGCGCGGCCATCGCCACCGCCATGGTGCCGTTCCTGCTCGCGGCCATCGGCATCTCGTGGTTCGGCCTGCAGCGCAGGGCCTGGCAATCCGGGGGGAACGACCGATGAGCGCGCCCGCACCGCCCGCCCATGCCGATCCGCATCTCAACTCCGTATTGGAGGCGCGGCCCGCCGGGCTCACGGACAATTCGGAGGGCATGGCCTATCTCGAGCGCCTGCCCCGGCGGCTCGTGACGACCTACCTGCCGCTCCTCCTCATCCTCGCCGTGCTGCTGTTCCCGTTCTACTGGATGGCGCTGACGGCCATCAAACCGGATGAGCAGCTGATCGACATGGAGCGGTTCAACCCGTTCTGGGTCGTGGATCCGACGCTCAAGCACATCAACAAGCTCCTCTTCGAGACGCAGTATCCGCGCTGGCTCTGGAACACGATGTACGTGTCGGTGGCGGCGACCGTGCTGTCGCTGTTCGCGAGCGTGCTCGCCGCCTATGCCTGCGTCCGCGTGCGCTACCGGGGCGCCGGCTGGGTCGGGGCGGCGATCTTCCTCGCGTACCTCGTGCCGCCCTCGATCCTGTTCATCCCGCTCGCCACGATCATCCAGGCCTACGGCCTGTTCGATTCGCCGATCGCCCTGATCCTCGCCTACCCGACGATCCTGATCCCGTTCTCGACGTGGCTCCTGATGGGCTACTTCAAGACCATTCCCTACGAGCTGGAGGAATGCGCGCTGATGGACGGCGCCAGCCGGTGGCAGATCCTCACCAAGATCATCCTGCCGCTCGCCTTCCCGGGGCTGATCTCGGCGGGGATCTTCTCGCTGACCCTATGCTGGAACGAGTTCATCTACGCGCTGACCTTCCTGTCCTCGACGCAGAACAAGACGGTGCCCATCGCCGTGGTGAGCGAGTTCGTGGACGGCGACGTCTACAAGTGGGGGTCGCTGATGGCCGGCGCGCTGCTCGGCTCGCTGCCGCTGGTGATCCTCTACTCGTTCTTCGTCGAGTATTACGTCTCCGCCCTCACCGGCGCCGTGAAGGAATAAGGGACGGGCAGGACCGTCGTCGTCGCGCGCGCAGCGAAGCGTGCCGGGGCGGCGGGACTTCGGTCGGCGTGGCGCGGGCCGGATCGCTGCGCTGCGCTCGCGAGGACGGAGACCGTTGCCAGCAGGGCTCGACGAGGCGGACAATGCGCGCGGATCCGCCGACGCAGAATCGCGGATTGGCCCCATCGAAGGTCACGCCATGGCCCACTTCATCGACGCCCGCTCCACCCTGGTCAACGACGCCGTCGACGGCCTCGTCGCCGCGAGCGGCGGACGCCTGGCACGGCTCGACGGCGACCCGGGCATCCGCGTCGTCCTCCGCGCCGCTCCGGATCCCGGGAAGGTCGCGGTCATCTCCGGCGGCGGCTCCGGCCACGAGCCGGCCCATGCGGGCTTCGTGGGACCGGGCCTGCTCAGCGCCGCTGTCTGCGGTGACGTCTTCGCCTCGCCGAGCGTCGACGCGGTGCTGGCCGGGATCCTCGCGGTGACGGGGCCGGCGGGGTGCCTGCTCGTCATCAAGAACTACGCGGGTGACCGGCTGAATTTCGGGCTCGCCGCCGAGCGCGCCCGGGCGCTGGGCCACAGGGTCGAGACCGTGATCGTCGCGGACGACATCGCGCTGCCGGACGCCAAGCAGCCGCGCGGCGTCGCCGGGACGCTGTTCGTCCACAAGGTGGCGGGTCACGCCGCGGAGGCCGGGGAACCGCTCGAGACCGTGGCGTCGCTCGCCCGCCGGGTGGCCGGGGCGGCGAAGTCGCTCGGCATCGCGGTCTCCACCTGCACGATCCCCGGCTCGCCGCGCAGCGAGCGGCTGGCGGAGGGAGAGGCCGAGCTCGGCCTCGGCATCCACGGCGAGCCCGGCGCGGAGCGCATCGCGCTGCCGAAGGCCAGCGACCTCGCCGAGCTGATGGCCGAGCGTCTCGCGCGGGCCGTCGAAGGTGCGGACCGGCTGGCGCTGCTCGTGAACAATCTCGGCTCCGCCTCCGCGCTCGAGATGCAGATCCTCACCCGCGCCGTGCTCGCCACCGACCTCGGGCGGCGCGTCCGCCTGCTGCTCGGGCCCGCGCCGCTGATGACGGCGCTCGACATGCACGGTGCCTCGCTGTCGGTCCTGCCGCTCGACGACGCGCTGGAGCGCGCCCTGTCGGAACCCGTGCCGGTCCCGGCCTGGCCCGCGGCGGTGCCGGTCGCGCCGCCGATCCTCCGGCTGGTGCCCGAGGGACTCGCGAGCGAGGCCTTCGTGCCGTCGCAAGACGCCGGCACCGCCGCCCGGATCCGGGCCGTCGCCGAGGCCCTGATCGGGGCCGAAGACACCCTGAACGGCCTCGATGCCAAGGTCGGGGACGGCGATGCCGGCACGACCTTCGCGGGCGCGGCGCGGGCCGTCCTGGCCGATCTCGACCGGCTGCCGCAGGCCGAGCCGGCCGCCCTGTGCCGGGCGCTCGCCGAGCGGATCGGGCGCGCGGTCGGCGGATCGAGCGGCGTGCTCGGCTCGATCTTCTTCGCCGCGACGGCCTCGGCCCTCGCCGAAGGCGCCGCGTGGCCCGAGGCTCTCGGGCAGGGCGTGGCGCGCGTCCAGGGGTACGGCGGCGCCCGAGCCGGCGACCGCACCCTGCTCGACGCCCTGATCCCCGCCGTCGAGGCCCTGAAGGGCGGCGATCTCGCGGCCGCCGCGACGGCGGCCCGGGCCGGCGCCGAGGCCACGGCCGGCATGGATCGCGCCGGCGCGGGCCGCTCCAGCTACCTGGCCGCCGGGGACCTCGCCGGTGTCCAGGATCCCGGCGCCGCCGGCGTCGCGGCGGCGTTCGCGGCTCTGGCCGGGGCGTAGGAACTGGGCGCCGCGCGCCGTCACCCGGCATCCGTTGACGCTCCACCCGTCGAGGCCTACCCCATCCCCATGCGCACCGGCCTGATCCTCGACGATTACCAGCAGGCGGCCCTCGCGCTCGCGGACTGGGCGCGCCTCTCCGACCGCGTCGCGGTCTCCGCGATCAGCCAGCACATCCCGAATCCGGACGACCTCGTGGCGCGGATCGCGCAGGCCGAGATCCTCGTGATCATGCGGGAGCGGACGCCGTTCCCGGCGGCTCTGCTGGAAAGGCTGCCGCGGCTGGAACTCCTCGTCACCAGCGGCATGCGCAACCTCGCCATCGACCTCGCGGCGGCCCGCGCGCGCAACGTCGTCGTCTGCGGCACCGATTCCAGCCCGACGCCGCCGACGGAGCTGACCTGGGCGCTGATCCTCGGACTGGCCCGACACGTGGCGCCGGAGAGCCTGACCCTGCGCGCGGGCGGCCCCTGGCAGAGCACGATCGGGACCGATCTCGCCGGCGCGACCCTCGGCGTTCTGGGCCTGGGGAAGATCGGGACGCGGGTGGCCGAGATCGGGCGCGCCTTCGGCATGCGGGTGATCGCCTGGAGCCCGAACCTCGACGATGGCCGCGCCGCCGCCGCCGGGGTAGAGCGGGCGGCCTCGAAGGAAGCCCTGCTGGAGGCGAGCGACGTCGTCACGATCCACCTCGTGCTGGGCGACCGGACCCGCGGCCTCCTGGGCGCGGCCGAGCTGCGCCGCATGCGCCGCGACGCGTTTCTCGTGAACACCTCGCGCGCGCCGATCATCGATCAGGCCGCGCTGGTCCAGGCGCTGGAGGAGGGCTGGATCGCCGGCGCGGGCCTCGACGTGTTCGAGACCGAGCCGCTGCCGGCCGACAACCCGTTCCGGCGCCTGCCGAACGTGCTGGCGCTGCCGCATCTCGGCTACGTGTCGCGCAACAACTACCGGACCTTCTTCACTCAGGCGGTGGAGGACATCGAGGCCTGGCTCGCCGGCGCCCCGATTCGGCAACTGGGCTGACGTCGCGGAGCTTGCCGGACCCGGGCTCAGTCCCGGCGGGGGTCCAGCGCGTCCGCGAGACCGTCGCCGATCAGGTTGAGTGCCACCAGGGTCGCGATCAGGAACGCGGCCGGGGCCGCGAGCAGGTGCGGCGCCGCCTCGATGGAGCGGGCGCCCTCGGCGATCAGGACGCCCCAGCTGGTCTGCGGCTCCTGCACGCCGAGCCCGAGGAACGACAGGAAGCTCTCCAGCAGGATCACCTGCGGCACCAGCAGCGTCGCGGTCACGGCCACCGGGCCGAGGGTGTTCGGCACGATGTGCCGGAGGATGATCCGGGGTGTTCCGAGGCCGAGCGCCCGCGCGGCGCGGACGAAGTCGCGCTCGCGCAGCGACAGTGTCACGGCGCGCACCACCCGGGCCATGTCGAGCCATTCCACCGCGGCGATCGCCACCAGCATGAGCAGCAGGCTCGGGCGGAAGAAGACCAGCAGCAGGATCACGAAGAACACGAAGGGGAGCGCGTAGAGCACGTCGACGGCGCGCATCATCACGGCGTCGACGGCGCCCCCGACGAAGCCCGCAATCGCCCCGTAGGCGACGCCGATGAGCAGGGCGACGAGGCTGGCCGCGAGCCCGATCGCCAGCGAGATCCGGCCGGCGACGAGGCAGCGGGTCAGCAGGTCGCGGCCCTGGATGTCGGTGCCGAGGGGGAAGTGCAGGCGCCGGACCGGCACCGCCACGACGAGGTCGCGGCCGCCGTCCCGCTCGTCCACGACGGTCGGGGTCCCGAACAGAGCCGAGCGCGGCAGGTAGACGAGGCTACGCCGGTCGACGCCCGCGTCGGAGCCGAGGGTGAGCCGCAACGTGTCGCCGTCGCGCTCGACCGCGTCGAGCCGCGCGCGCATGCGGAAGGCCAGACGCTCGAGCGCCGGCCGGAGACGCGCGGCGTCGGGCTGCGCGGTGAGGCCGGCCGGGAGCTGGCGCAGGTCCGGATAGGCGCGCTCGGGGTCGTGACCGGTGAGGCCCGGGCCGATCAGGCAGGCGAGGGCGATCAGGACCAGCACGGCGAGCGCCGCCACGGCGGTCCGCTCCCGCGCGAACCGGAGGACGGCGCGCCGGGCCGGCGCCGTGGAAACCGCCGTCACGCCGCCACCCGGAGGCGCGGGTCGAGCCACGCGCAGGCGAGGTCGGCGGCGAGGTTGAGCAGGATCACCAGCCCGGCGACGAGCAGGACCGTGCCCATCACCAGCGTGTAGTCGCGGTTGAGCGCGCCCTCGACGAAGTACCGGCCGATCCCCGGCAGCCCGAAGATCGTTTCGACCACCACCGAGCCGGTGAGCAGGGCCGCCGCCAGCGGTCCGAGATAGGCGACCACCGGCAGCAGCGCCCCCCGCAGGGCGTGCCGGGTGACGCGGGCCGGCGGCAGGCCGAGGCTGCGCATGGTGCGGACGGGCTGCGTCCGCAGCGCCTCGGCGAGCGAGGTCCGGGTCAGCCGGGCCAGGGCGCCGACCTGCGGCAGGGCCAGCGTCACCACCGGCAGGACGAGGTGGCTCGGGGCGCCGTCGTTCCAGCCGCCGAGCGGCAGCCAGCGCAGGGTCAGGCCGAAGGCGATCTGCAGCAGCGGCGCGACCACGAAGCTCGGCAGCGAGAGGGTCAGGGCGGCCCCGACGCCGAGGAGCCGGTCGACGAACCCGCCGCGCCGGAGCGCCGCCACGATCCCGAGGCCGACCCCGAGCACCGTCGCCAGCGCGAGGGCGAGGGCGCCCAACGTCGCGGAGACCGGCAGGCCCCGGGCGATCAGGCCGAGGACGCTCTGGTCGCGGAACGAGAAGGACGGACCGAGGTCGCCCCGCGCCAGCGCCGCGAGGTAGCTCCCGAACTGCGCGATCAGCGGCCGGTCGAGGCCGTAGACCCGGCGCAGGTTCTCCATGGCGGCGGGCGCCAGCGGCCGCTCCAGGTCGAACGGCCCCCCCGGAGCGAGGCGCATCAGGAAGAAGCTGACGGTCACCACGGCGAGCAGCGTCGGCACCGCCTGGAGAAGGCGGCGCAGGATGAAGCGGATCACGCGTCGAGCCTCATGAAGCGGGTCGGCGCGGCGTTGCGCAGGTTCGGGTGGTAGCCGTGCAGCCGCGGCGCGATCAGCGCCTTCGATCGGTAGTGCATCAGCGGGATCCACGGCAGCTCGCGCAGGGCGATCGCCTCGGCGTCGTAGAGCAGGCCGGCCCGGCGGGTGAGGTCGCGCTCGGTGGCGGCTCGCGCCATCAGGGCGTCGTAGGCGACGTCCGACCAGTGGCCGGCATTCATGCCGTCATTCCCGCTCTGGAGCAGGAACAGGAAGTTCTGCGGATCGGAATAGTCGGCGATCCAGCTGTAGCGGGCGACGTCGAAGTCGCCGCCGTCGCGCAGGTAGGCGAAATGCGTCTTCGCGTCCGTGTAGACGTAGCGCGTCACGATTCCGAGGTCGCGCCACATCTCGCCGAGCGCCACCGCGATGGTGCGGTTGTTGTCGCTGATATTGAACCGGTACTCCACCGTGAGTGGCCGGTCCGGGCCGAAGCCCGCCTCCGCGAGCAGCCGGCGCGCCTCCGCCTCGTGGTCGATCGGCAGGCCGAGGCGGCCCTCGGTCTCGGGGGGCGTGCGGTAATTGTCGAGGCCGGGCGGGCACAGGGAGTAGGCCGGGCTCATGGTGCCGCCGTTGAGGCCGTCGGCGAGGTACTCGCGGTCGATCACGAGCGACAGCGCCCGGCGGACGCGCCGATCCGAGAACGGCGCCTTGCGGGTGTTCACCACCAGCGCCGCGAGCCCCAGCGAGGGGCCGAGCACCACCTGCGGCCCGAAGCGGCGGCGCAGGTCGGCGATCTGGTCGACGGGCAGGTCGGAGAGGGAGTCGATCTCGCCGGCGGCGTAGCGGCGCACCGCGGCGGCGATGTCGGGCGTCGGCAGGAAGGCGACGCGCCGGATCGCCAAGCTCGCGGCGTCCGGATGGTGCGGGTTGGCCTCAAGCGTGATCGCGCCGCCCGGAACGCGGTCGGCGAGCCGGTAGGGTCCGTTGGTCACGAGGTTTCCCGGCCGGGTGAAGCTGCCGCCGTAGCGCTCGACCGAGGCGCGGTGGACCGGAAGCGCGGTCTGGTGGGTCAGGAGTTCCAGGATGTAGGGCGTCGGCTGTTCCAGCGTGATCGCGAGCCGGAGCGGCGCCTCGGCGGCGACGCCGAGGGCGTCGGCCGGCGTCTCGCCGCGGTTCACGGCGGCGGCGTTGCGGATCGGGAACAGGATCTCGGCGTATTTCGCCGCCGTGGCCGGATCGAGCATCCGGCGGAACGCGTAGACGAAGTCGTTCGCTGTGACCGGCTCGCCGTTCGACCAGCGGCCGTCGGGGCGCAGGTCGAAATGCAGGCTCACCCCGTCCTCGGAGACCGACCAGGCGCGCGCCGCGCCCGGGATGATCGTGCCCCGGTTGTCGTAGGTGAGCAGCCCGTCGCAGAGGTCGCGCAGGATGTGCGCCTCCGCGACGGTCGACGAGCGGTGCGGGTCCAGCGTCTCGGGATCGGCGTCGTTGCCGCGGCGGTAGAGCGCGTCGGCCGCGCGGGCGGGCCGGACGGCCGCGAGGGCGAACGCGCCGGCCAGCCAGTCGCGTCGGCGCGGGCGCACGGTCAGGCGCCGGTGTCCGGCCTCAGGCCGGCCGCCTCGATCCCCGCCACGGCGCAGATCTCGTCGTTGTCGGAGGTGTCCCCGGAGATGCCGACCGCGCCGAGAAGGCGTCCCTCGCCGGAGCGGATCAGCACGCCGCCCGGCACCGGCACGAGGGCGTCCGGCCCGGCGAGGTGACTGACGGCGGCGACGAAGTAGGGCTGCTGCTCCGCCCGCGCGTGGATCGCCCGGGAGCCGAGGCCCAGCGCCAGGGCACCGTTGGCCTTGCCGCTCGCGATCTCGGCCCGGCGCAGGGACGTGCCGTCCTCGACCGCGACCGCCTTCAGCGCGCCGCGGGCATCGTAGACGACGACGGCGAGGGGCTTGAGGTTGCGGGCGCGCGCCTCCCGCAGGGCGGTGTCGACGATGGTGCGGGCGGCCTCGAGGGTCAGGTCGATCATCGGATTTCAACACGGACGCCGCTCCGGGCGGCGTCCTCATCCTTACGGACCGGGGCGTGCCGGGTCCACCGACGCGCAGGCGCTGCGGCTTTCGCTCCGCTGGGCCCGGCCGGCGCGCCGCCTAGTTTCGCCCTGGCCCGCGCGGGAGGCCCCGGCGGACCGAGCGAGGATCGTCCATGGCAGCGGCCGAACGCCCCTACGTGATCTGTCACATGACGTCGTCGGTCGACGGCCGGATCAAGGTCCGGCGCTGGAAGACGCTGGACGCCGACAGCCATTACGAGCGCGTCCACGGCGAGCTGAAGGGCGATGCCTGGATGTGCGGGCGCGTCACCATGCAGGGCTACGCCGACAGCGCCGATCCGCTGTCGGAGCCGGTCGCCGATGACGGCGCGCCGGTCCCGCGGGAGGACCACGTCGCCCGCCGCGACGCGCCGGGATACGCCGTGGCCCTCGACGCGCGGGGGCGCCTGGACTGGGGCGCGCGCGACGCGATCGAGGGAGACCACGTCGTGGTGGTGCTCACCGAATCCGTGCCGGACTCGCACCTGCGCGCGCTGCGGGCCGGTGGCCAGTCCTACCTGTTCGCGGGCGACCGGACGGTCGACTTTCCCCTGGCGATGGCGAAGCTGCGCGCCCTGTTCGGGATCGAGCGCCTCCTCGTCGAGGGCGGCGGCCACATCAACGGCTCCATGCTCAGGGCCGGCCTCATCGACGAGCTGAGCCTGCTCCTCGTGCCCGCCGTCGACGGCCTGAGCGGGACGCCGGCGGTGTTCGACTTCGCCGGCGAGGAGGCGGACACGATGGGCAGCCGTCGCAAGCTCGACCTGACGGCCTGCGAGCGCCTGTCCGACGGCGTCGTGTGGCTCCGCTACCGGATCACGCCGGTCGAGCCGCCGGCAGGCGAATGATGCTGGCCAGGAACGCGTCGTAGCCGGCCACGACCGCCTCCGGCCGCTCGAAATGCGGGAACGCGCCGGTCGGCAGGGTGTCGACGCGCCAGTTCGGCCGGTCGGCGACCCGCGGCACCAGCCGGTAGTCGACGAAGTCGCCGCGCTCCCCGTGCACCATCCAGACCGGAAGGCGCAGGCGCTCGTAGAGGCGGGTCGCGTCGGTGGGGAACAGGTGGCCCGCGATGAAGCAGAACGGGGCGTGCTCGGCGCCGGGCTGGTGAGCCGAGGCGTGATCGTAGGCGAGCAGACCCTCGTCGATCTCGGAGGAACCGAAGGTCTTCTCCAGGAAGAACCGCATGCTCGGTCGCGTGACCAGCGCGTCGAAGAGCGGCCGGCCGAGCGGAGGGCGGTCGAGGACGCGGAGCAGCCAGTCGCGGCCGCGATGGCCGTCCGGCGGACCCTCCCCGGAGAGCCGGGCGTCGAACCCCGTCGGGCTCACCAGCGCGAGGCTGCGATAGGCGTCGGACCGCTCCAGGCTCGCCCGCGCCAGGAACGAGCACGAGAGCGACAGGGCGAGGGCGTCGATCGCCCAGCCGCCGTGCCGGCTCCGGATCTCGTCGACCGCCGCGTGGATCGCCTCCACCATCAGGCGCGGCGTGTAGCGGCGGCGCGAGCGCTCCGAGAAGCCGAAACCCGGGAGTTCCAGGGCGTAGACCGGGCGCGTGCCGCGGTAGCGCAGGTACAGCGGCCGGACCTCGTAGGCGTTGGCCGCCGCGTTGATCGAGTGGATCAGCAGGAGCGGCACGCCCTCGGCTTCAGCGGAGCCGTAGAGCGACAGCGCGCCGGCGCGGCGGGTTCGGATCCGCTCGTGGCGGCCCGGCAGGGCAGGCGGCAGGGTCATCCGCCGGTCCACGGCCAGCGCGCTCCATCCGACCAGCGCCGCCGCCGATCCGGCGAGCGTCAGGGCCGCCGCGGTCGCGGCGCGACCGGTGCGATGGCGGGACACGGAACTCATCGGAACACCTCGACGTCCTTCCCGCGGCGGCGGGCCGTGGCCGACAACGCCGGGCCCGCGGGGAAGTGCCCGTCCGGACGCTACGAGGCGTGGCCGGCGAGGCTGCCGGCATTCACCGCCGGGGCCCGGCTCGCCGGCCGCGCCGGCGCGTCGCCCCGGCCCGCGGCCTCGCGCAGGAAATCCACCGTCGGCGCGTCGTTGAGCCAGCCCTGGACGCGCTGCGAGATCAGGAGCTTCCGCTCGCGCCGGTCGTAGTTCGCGTAGGAGGCGGCGACGAATTCGGGCCGGCTCATCGTGCGCGCGGGGCCGGACCGGCGCGTCTCCGCCTTGAAGAACAGGGCGCTGCCGGGCACGCCGTAATGCTGGGCGATCTCCGGATAGACCGGCCAGCTGCCCTGGCCGCCGAGATCGTCCGGGAGGAACGCGTCGAGGTCGCATTCCTCGAAGGGCACGCCGGCCCGGGTCAGCAGGCCGCGGGCGAGGTCGGCCACCACGTAGAGCTTCGTGTGGTTGATCGAGTGCATGAAGCAGCCCCGACGCGCCCAGCGCGTGAGGTGCGTGTCGAGATCGTACCCGGCCTGGACGCCGAGGCCGCGCAGGTACGCGACCGACTCGTCCCAGAGATTGAAGTATCCGAGGCGCTCGAAGACCGGCTCGGAGAACAGCCGCAGCGCCTGCGCCTGCGAGAAGCCCGACAGGTAGGCAAACAGCGTGATCGCCGAGTGCGAGTGCCCCATCGGACCCGAGATCAGGCCGTTGAGCGTGACGTGATCCTGAACGCCCACGTGGACGAGGTCGGGATGGTAGGCGCTGAACACGATGGTCGGGATCAGGCGGACCTTCGGGTGCGTCCGAAGCGTGTCGATCGAGCCGCCGCCCTTGAACTTGGGCAGGTAGATGCTGGTGAAGACGTGGTCGTACCCGTCCGCGTGCGCCATCAGGTCGGCGAGCCGCGGGAACCGGCGGGACGCCGTGAAGGCCGAGACGAAATCCACCTGCGCGTGCGGCAGCAGGTAGCGCATCGTCTTGGCGATGGATCCGGCCTGGCAGACCCCGATCACGAGGATGCGCGGCGATCCGGTCCGCTTCTTCCCGAACTGCGCGAGCCGGTGCCGCGCGCGCCAGAGGCTATCGACGGTCAACATCCGGCCTCTCTCGCATGTCCGCGGGCCGCGGGCAAACACCGCACCCGTGCGGATCCCGCGGGCCGGGACCGCCGATCGCGCCCATCGGGAGGAGCCCCCTCGCGGTGCCGACCGTCGGACGGACTGCGCGACCCGCGCGGCGGAACCGCGGCTCACGGCGACGCGCGCCGCCTGTGGATCGCCCGGACTCGGAGGGAGGCGCTCGTCGATCTCCGATTATTCGGAGCGCCGCCCGCCATTTCTGAAAAGAGCGGAAGCAACGCGTACAGCGGACCGCCGAATTCCGACGATGTCGCTCAGATATACGGGCTATGAAAGTCTGTCACGGAGACGATTCAACTTGCGCGCCGTTGACAGAGTCAAGTCGTTGGATACAAATCCGATTCAACGAAGCATGAAGCTCGCGGACTGGGCGCTCGCGGTCATGAGGACCGGCAGGCCCCCGATGACCGAGGTGGATCCCCTCTCTCGCCGTGACTCCGCGTCAACGGCCGCTCCGACGGGCGCGGGGCGCTTCGACCGACCTGCCTGGACAACGGGCCACGGTCCGAGCCGCTCGGACGGCGCAGCCGCGGCATGCCCGCGGTGGCGCCCCTCCGCATCGCCGCGACGGTCGTCGATCCACGCCCGCATGGCCGTCGGCAACCGGTCGATGCGCGGGCGACGGCGCTGCGCGGGTCGGAGGCCGGGTTCCGCATCGGGTCGAAAGCTGGAGACTGCGCGATGGACTACGTACCTCCGATGGCCGCGAT
The DNA here is from genome assembly GCF_050281105.1 of Methylobacterium sp. NPDC080182. Taxonomy (NCBI): domain Bacteria; kingdom Pseudomonadati; phylum Pseudomonadota; class Alphaproteobacteria; order Hyphomicrobiales; family Methylobacteriaceae; genus Methylobacterium; species Methylobacterium sp. NPDC080182. Next base: position 8,648 of record NZ_JBNNWO010000019.1, on the reverse strand, counting down.
CGCGGCGGCCGCACAGAAGGCGCCGCCCGGCGAGGCGACCGCGCTCACCCCGGCGCGCGACGTGAATCCCGTCGCGGCGCCGGATCCGCGGTCGATCTACACGCTCACGCCGGAGGCGGCCGGGGCCGTCTTCGCGCTCGTCGAGAACCGCATCCAGGTGATCGACGCCGCGCTCGACGTGACCGACCGGCGGGGCACGCAGGTCGCTGCCGCCGCGATGGCGACGGCCACGGCGACGACCCCGGTCGTGTCGCCGGAGACGACGAAGACGATCGGCGCCGCCAATCGCAACTGGAGCGAGGATGTCCGGTTGGATCACAGCCCGTCTCGGCTCGTCGGCGCCGACACGGTCGTGGCGTACGACAGCCCGCGGGTCACGGCGGCCTGGAGCCTGGCCTTTCCGGACGTGCCCGGCCGGCGGTTCCGGGCCGTGCAATTGCCGGGTCCGAGCCTCCGCTCCGTCCTGCGCGAGGCGGAGGCCGGTTTGGACGACACGGGGAGCGACATCTACCTGCTCTGCAACAGCGCGCATTTCGAGACGATCCGCCAAGCCCATCCGCGCACCCACATCAACTGGATCAACGTCGACAACGACGAGATCGTCGTCGTCTGGCGGAAGCCGTCCGAGGCGGGCTAGCGACAGGCCCGACCGGCTCGGGGCGGCCGCGATCGCGACCGGACCAGGGCTACCCCGTCCGGACGAACGGGAGCCCGGCGGGACCGCCCGATCAGAGCGTCGGCAGCACCGCGCGCAGGTGGGCGGCGAAGGCGCGGGTCAGCGGCGCGGCGTGCGCCTCGTCCAGGCGGATCGTCAGGCCGATCCGCGGCAGCGCGGGCAGGTCGCTGCCGCGGTTCAGGACGCGCAGGTCGGGCGGGACCGCGGCCCGGGTGAGGACTGCGACCGCCTGGGCGGAGCGCGCCACCGCCAGGAGCCCGGACAGGCTGCCGCTCGCGTAGGCGATCCGGTACGCGCGCCCGCCCGCGTCGAGGGCGGCCCGCGCCGCCCGGTGGTCCAGCGTGTCGGGGTCGCCGAGCGCGAGCGGCAACGGGTCGGGCCATGGCGCTTCGGCGCCGCGCGGCGCCACCCAGACGAGGTCCTCGCGCCGCAGGATCTCCCGCCCGGCCGCCAGCGGGACCGAGACGAGGGCCAGATCGAGCTCGCCGCGGGCGAGCCGCTCCTCCAGACGGGGCGTCGCGCCGCAGACCACCTCGATCGCCGCGTCGGGATGCAGGTGCGCGAAGCCGCGCAGCAGGGTGGGGAGGAAGGCCTGCGCGTAATCGTCCGGGCAGCCGAACCTGAGCGTGCCGTTGAGGCGGCCGCCGGACAGTTCCGCCACCGCGTCGTCGTGCGAGGCCAGGATCCGGCGCGCGTGGACGAGGAGCCGCTCGCCCTGCACCGTGAGCACCACCCCGCGCCCGGTCCGGCGCAGCAGCGGCTGCGCGACCAGATCCTCCAGTCGCTTCATCTGCATGCTGAGGGCGGCCTGGCTGCGCCCGACCCGCTCCGCCGCCCGGCTCAGCGCGCCCGTCTCCGCGACCGTGGCGAAGCTGCGCAGGAGGTCGATGTCGAGGCTCTGGGCCATCAGGATCGCTGAACCCTCGGTTCAGAACTATAAGCTTCTCTGGGGTTGCGGGCGGTCCTAGCATGGCGGGGCCTGCCACGGGACCCGGATCGATGACGACGCGGAACGACGACCCCGACTTCTGGACGCGCGCGCGCCGGCACCTCGTGCGCTACGGCGGCGCCTTCGCGCCGGTCATCATCGAGCGCGCGGAGGGCAGCTTCGTCTACGACGCGGACGGCCGGAAGATCCTCGACTTCACCTCCGGCCAGATGAGCGCGATCCTGGGTCACGGGCATCCCGAGATCGCCGCCGTCGTCGCCGACCACGTCGGGCGCCTGGATCACCTGTTCAGCGGCATGCTGAGCCGGCCGGTGGTCGACCTCGCGACCGCGCTGGCCGGCCTCGCCCCCGGCGGGCTGGAGCGCGCGCTGCTGCTGACGACCGGCGCCGAGGCCAACGAGGCCGCCCTGCGCATGGCCAAGCTCGCCACCGGCGGCTGGGAGATCGTCAGCTTCGCGCAGTCGTGGCACGGCATGACGGCGGGGGCCGCTTCGGCGACCTACAGCGCCGGCCGCAAGGGCTACGGCCCGGCCCCCGTCGGGTCCTTCGCGATCCCCGCCCCGAACGCCTACCGCCCGACCTTCGCGCGGGACGGGGCCGCCGACTGGCAGACCGAGCTCGACTACGCCTTCGCGCTGGTGGACCGGCAGTCGACCGGCAATCTCGCCGCGTTCCTGGCGGAGCCGATCCTCAGCTCCGGCGGCATCCTCGAACTCCCGCCCGGCTACCTCGCGGCGCTGAAGCGCAAATGCACCGAGCGGGGCATGCTGCTGATCCTCGACGAGGCCCAGACGGGCATCGGCCGCACCGGCCTGATGTTCGCCTGCGAGCGCGACGGGGTGGTGCCCGACATCCTCACCCTCTCGAAGACCCTGGGCGCCGGCCTGCCCCTCGCGGCGGTCCTGACCACGCCGGAGATCGAGGATCTCTGCCACGCCCGCGGCTTCCTGTTCTACACGACGCACGTCTCCGACCCGCTGCCCGCCGCGGTCGGGCTCAAGGTGCTGGAGATCGTCCGGCGCGACGGCCTGGTCGGCCGGGCCGAGGCGGCCGGCGCGCGGCTCGCGGCGCGGCTGCGGGCGCTGCAGCAGCGCTTCGCCTGCATCGGCGACGTGCGCGGGCGCGGCCTTCTGCATGGCATGGAGATCGTGGCCGACCGGGACACGAAGGTGCCAGCCCCGGAACTCGGCGACGCGATCACGCGGCGCTGCCTCGAGCTCGGCTTGAGCATGAACATCGTGCAGCTGCCCGGCATGGGCGGCGTGTTCCGCATCGCCCCGCCGCTCACCGCCACGGACGCGGAGATCGACCTCGGGGTCGACATCCTGGAGCGGGCGATCGAAGCCTCGGTGTGAGGCAGCCCCGTCAGGCCGCCTCGATCTCCGCGCTGACCGTCAGCCACTCCTCCTCGGCGGCGGCGAGCGCGGTCGCGGCGTCCGACCGCATCTTGGCAATCTCGCCGGCCTTGGCGGCGTTCTCCCGGAACGCGGACCCGTCCTCCAGGGCGGCGTCGATCTTCTGGATCGCCGCAGTCAGCTTGGCCATCCGCGCCTCGATCGCCTCCAGCCGCTTGCGCAGGGGCGCGAGGGCCGCGCGGCGCTCGACGCCGGCGCGGCGCGCCTCGGCCTTCTGGCCGCCGGAGGGCTCCGAGTCGCGCTCGACCTCGCGCTCGGGCCCCGACAGGACGAAGCGCCGGTAATCGTCCATGTCGCCGTCGAAGGTCTTCACCGTGCCGTCCGCGACCAGCCAGAGCCGGTCGGCGCAGGCCTCGACGAGGAACCGGTCGTGCGAGACCAGGATGACGGCGCCCTCGTAGTCGTTGATCGCCTCCACGAGGGCCTGCCGGCTCTCGATGTCGAGGTGATTGGTCGGCTCGTCGAGGATCAGGAGGTGCGGGCCGTGGAAGGCGGCGAGCCCCATGAGCAGGCGCGCCTTCTCGCCGCCCGACAGCTTCTCGACCGGCGTGTCGGCCTTGTTGGCGCCGAATCCGAGCCGCGCCGTCGCGCTGCGGACCTTCGCCTCGGGGACATCCGGCATCAGGGTCCGGACATGCGCGTAGGCGCTCTCGGCGGGGCGCAGCTCGTCGAGCTGGTGCTGGGCGAAGTAGGCGACCTCCATCTTGGAGGAGCGCTTCACCTCGCCGGCGACCGGCCCGAGCCGGCCGCCGATCAGCTTGCAGAAGGTCGACTTGCCGTTACCGTTCGCGCCCAGCAGCGCGACCCGGTCGTCCGGCGCGAGGCTGAGGTCGAGGCCGGTCAGGACGATCCGGTCCCCGTAGCCGGCCTTGACGCGCTCCATGGCGACGATCGGCGGCGACAGCGGCTTCTCCGGGCTCGGCAGGTGGATCACCGGCACGTCGTCCTCGAGGAGCGCGGCGATCGGCTCCATCTTGGCGAGCCGCTTCATCCGCGACTGGGCCTGCCGCGCCTTGGTGGCCTTGGCCTTGAAGCGGTCGATGAAGCTCTGCAGGTGCGCGCGCTCGACATCCTGCTTGGCCTTCGCCTTGGCCTGGAGAACGCGCTTCTCCGAGAGCTGCTTGGCGAAGCTGGTGTAGCCGCCGCGGTAGATCGCCAGCTTGCCGCGGTCGAGGTGCAGGATGTGATCGACGCTGGTGTCGAGCAGGTCGCGGTCGTGGCTGATGATGATCGCGGTGCGCGGGTAGCGTTCCAGGTAATCGTACAGCCAGAGCGTGCCCTCGATGTCGAGGTAGTTGGTCGGCTCGTCGAGGAGCAGCAGGTCCGGCTCCGAGAACAGGACGGCGGCGAGCGCCACGCGCATCCGCCAGCCGCCGGAGAAGTCCGCGCAGGGCCGCGCCTGGGCCGCCGCGTCGAAGCCCAGCCCGTGCAGGATCGCGGCGGCCCGGGCCGGCGCCGAGTGGGCGCCGATATCCACGAGCCGCGTCTCGATCTCGGCCCGGCGCAGACCGTCCGCGTGCTCGGCCTCCGCCATCAGGCGGGCGCGCTCCGTGTCGGCGGCGAGCACGACCGCGTGAAGCGTCTCCGGTCCTGCCGGCGCCTCCTGGGCGACGGCGCCGATCCGCATGCCCTTGGGCAGCGCCACCGACTTCGCGTCGACCGGGAGGTCGCCGAGAATGGCCTTGAACAGGGTGGTCTTGCCGGCCCCGTTGCGCCCGACCAGCCCGACGCGGGCGCCTTCCGGGATCGTGAAGCTCGCGGAATCGAGAATCAGACGGTCGCCGATGCGGTAGGTGAGGTCGTTGACGCGCAGCATGCCGGCGTTCTGGCGGTCCGGACGCCGCGAGGCAAGCGCCGCCGTCGCGCGGGCAGGCCGGCATCCCCGTGTCGCCCCCCGACACAACGCGACGCCTATTTTAAGCTTCAAACATCAGCTTCGGCTGTCGGATTTTTAACGGAATGCCGTCAAACCTGTGGCGAGTGCTGCGCAAATAGACGCTGATAGTGCGTTCATCGGCTCCAGAACGTCGTCGCGCGAGTCGGAAAAGCGCCCGGGCGGGGGCGAGCCACAGGGGGGAATCTTGGGCCAGACCCTGATCCTGACCGACGATGTCGAGCGCGCCGAGAGGCTCGCGCGCAATCTCGGCGGCGTCACGCCCGTTGTGCTGCACGACCTCTACGGCGACGCCGTCCCGCCGCGGGGGGCGGGGCTGATCATCAGCGACGTCAGCGCGCTGACCTCCGAATCCGTGCGCCGGCTGCGCCAGGCGCTGTCCACCGCGCGCGGGCCCGGCATCCCGTTCCTGGCCCTGATCCACGGCAACCTCGGCCGCGGCGAGATCCAGGCCACCGCCCTCGGCGCGACCCGCGCGATGCCGGCCGCCGCGGTCAGCGCCATGCTGCTGAACGCGGTCGCGACCCTGATCGGCACCGCCAAGGCCCCGCCGCAGACCGGCAACTGGCAGGAGCAGGTGAACGAGGCCCGCTCGGCCTTCGTCAGCCTGTTCCGCGCCGATCAGGCGCCCCCGGCCGCGCTGGTCGAGAACGGCGCCGACTTGGTCAACCAGGCGATCCGCGAGGCCAAGGTGCGCGAATGGCTCAGGGTCGTGGCGAGCTTCGACGACGTCACGCACCGCCACTGCCTGAGCGTGGCCGGAATCGCGGCCGAGTTCGCGCGCGTCCTGGGGCTCAACGAGGCGGATTCCCGCTACCTCGTCAAAGGCGCGCTGCTCCACGACATCGGGAAGGCCAAGATCCCCCTCGCGATCCTGAACAAGCCCGCGCCGCTGACGCCGACGGAGCGCGCCGAGATGGCTCGCCACCCGGCGCTCGGACACGAGATGCTGCTGACGGGCGACTACGACGCGCTGACCCTGTCGGTGGTCCGCTCGCACCACGAGTATCTCGACGGGTCGGGCTATCCGGACGGGCTGCGCGGGCAGCAGATCCCCGACCTCGTCCGCCTGATCACCATCGCCGACATCTTCGCCGCGCTGATCGAGGCGCGCCCCTACAAGGCGCCGAAGGCCCCGCGCGAGGCCTACGCCATCCTCGAATCGATGAGGGCGAAGCTCGATGCGGACCTCGTCCGCGCCTTCGGAGCGGTCGCGGTCGCCTGCGAGACGCCCCGCCGCGCCTCCGCCTGAACCCGACCCTCAGACGAGTTCCCAGGCCTTGCCGTCCCGCATCAGGGCGGTGACGAGGGCGTGGTTCAGCTCGTGCCCCGTGTGGAACGCCGAGATCCGGCCCTCGACCGGGTGGCCCGCCAGCGCGAGGTCGCCGACGAGGTCGAGGATGCGGTGGCGAACCGGCTCGCCGGGGACGCGCATCCCGCCCAGGACGTGCCCGCGCACCAGCAGCGCTGCCGAGCGGGGCGAGACGCCCTGCAGGAAGTCGTTCCGCATCAGGTAGCCGTAGGCGCGGCCCGCCATGGCCCGCGCGTAGCGCCCGAAGCTGCGCGCCGGCGCGATCTCCCGCTCGAAGGATTCCGGCGTGATCGCGCCCGACCAGTCGATCGAGCCGAAATGCGCCAGCGCGACGTGGCCGGTGATGTGCAGGCCCGGGCCCGGCTCGATCTCGAGGCGGCGCCGCCCGTTCTCGACCGCCACCGTGCGCAGCAGGCGGATCACCCGGCAGGGCAGGCTCTGCTCGCGCCGGCCGGCGATCCGTATCGCCTCACACCACGGCGTCGCGCTCCCGTCGAAGATCGGCAACTCGTCGGCGTCGATCTCGGCCAGCACGTTGTCGATCCGCAGCGCGCTGAGCGAGGCCATCAGGTGCTCGATCGTGCGCACGAGGACGCCGTCGCGTCGCAGCGCCGAGGAGAGCGGCTGCGATTCCCGGTAGTGCCAGTGGGCGGGCACGTCGACCGCCCGTCCGTCCCTCAGGTGGCGGCGGAAGACGATGCCGTGGCCGGCCGGGGCGGGGCTGACGCGGACCGTGGCGTGCCGCCCGGAATGGAGGCTGCGGCCCGAACGCTCGAAGGGGCGTGCGAGCGTCGCCTGCTGGCGGGGACCGGTGGAGGATGTCGAGCGCGGGAAAGGTACGTCTTGATGCATCGATACTGCCCGCCTCGGCGGGCCAGGAATTTAGCCCTGATACCTGATCCACGCTAATAAACTCCTGTTCATCGGGACGCGGCTTGACCGCCCCGCCCGCGACCGTCACGATTGCGGCGCCCGATCGATCCAGCACCGCCCCGGCGGGGCGCGGCTTCACTGTGCGGGCTGCTCCCGTCCCCAGATCTGCTGGCCGGCCCCCGTCAGGGCAGGGACGGAGGCCGGAGTTGAGGGAACACGATCGATGGCGCGGTTGGGGACGATACCTTTCTTCAAGGATCCCGGCATCGAGCTCAGCCCCTACGAGCCCCGCTGCCACTGGCGCCGCTTCGACGAGAACGAGGTCCTCGTCGACTTCGACGATATCTCCACCGACGTGTACTTCATCGCCTCCGGCGAGGTCCGCATCCTGAACCGGACCCAGTCCGGCAAGGAAGTCATCCTGGGCGAGATGCGGGGCGGGGCCTTCTTCGGCGAGCTCGCGGCCATCGACGGGATCGGCCGCTCGGCCAACGTCACGGCGCTGACCCGCGGCGAGGTCTGCGTGGTGCCGGCGCCGGTCTTCCGGCAGATCGTGTTCGCCTCCGAGGCGATCGCCGACCGGCTGTTCCGGCTCCTGGCCAAGCGCGTGCGCGAGCTGAACACGCGGCTCATGGAACACGCCCTGCTCGACCTGAAGCACCGGCTCTACGCCGAGCTGCTCCGCCTCTCCGTGCCCCGGGCCGGCACGGCGGGCGAGCGGGTGGTCTCGCCGCCGCCCTACCACCACGTCCTCGCCGCGCGGATCGGCTGCCGCCGCGAGCAGGTGACCCGGGAGTTCACGGCGATGGCGGCGGAGGGACTGGTCGACCGCACCCGCGGCGCCCTGGTCCTGCGCCGGCCGGACCTCCTGGAAGCGCGCGTGGCCGAGGCGCTGCGCGAGGATTCCTGATCCGTTGTCCGAGGGGCCGGCGCCGCGCCTGCGGCTGGAGGAGCTGACCAAGCGCTTCGGCACACATCGGGCCGTCGACGCCGTGTCCCTCGACCTCGAGGCGGGGGAGTTCTTCTGCCTGCTCGGCCCGTCCGGATGCGGCAAGAGTACACTCCTGCGCATGATCGCGGGCTTCGAGAGCCCGACCTCGGGACGGATCCTGCTGGGCGCGCAGGACCTGACCGCGCTGCCGCCCCATCGGCGGCCTGTCAATATGATGTTCCAGTCCTACGCCCTGTTCCCGCACATGAGCGTGGCCGGCAATATCGGCTACGGGCTGAAGGGCCTCGGCCGCTCCGCCTCGGCGGAGCGCGTGTCGGAACTGCTCAAGCTCGTGCGCCTGGACGGGTTCGGCGACCGTCGACCGGAGACGCTCTCGGGCGGCCAGCGCCAGCGGGTCGCCCTGGCCCGGGCGCTCGCCCGGGAGCCGAAGCTGCTGCTACTCGACGAGCCGCTCGGCGCGCTCGACCGCGGCCTGCGCGAGGAGACCCAGGGCGAGCTGCGCGCGGTCCAGCGCCGCCTCGGCACCGCCTTCGTCGTCGTCACGCACGATCCCGAGGAGGCGATGATGCTCGCCGAC
>NZ_JBNNWO010000018.1:0-115457 GCF_050281105.1 Methylobacterium sp. NPDC080182 | reverse complement strand
CTCCGCGGCGGCCTCAAGGTCGCGGCCGTCAAGGCGCCGGGCTTCGGTGACCGCCGGAAGGCGATGCTCGAGGACATCGCGATCCTGACCAAGGGCCAGATGATCGCCGAGGACCTCGGCATCAAGCTCGAGAACGTGACGCTCCCCATGCTCGGCCGCGCCAAGCGCGTGCGCATCGAGAAGGAGAACACCACGATCATCGACGGCGTCGGCGAGAAGTCCGACATCGAGGGCCGCATCTCGCAGATCAAGGCGCAGATCGAGGAGACCACCTCGGACTACGACCGTGAGAAGCTGCAGGAGCGCCTGGCCAAGCTCGCGGGCGGCGTCGCGGTGATCCGCGTCGGCGGCGCGACCGAGGTCGAGGTGAAGGAGAAGAAGGACCGCGTCGACGACGCCCTCAACGCCACCCGCGCGGCGGTCGAGGAAGGCATCGTCCCGGGCGGCGGCACCGCGCTGCTGCGCGCCAAGAAGGCGGTCGCCGAGCTGAAGTCCGAGATCCCGGACGTGCAGGCCGGCATCAAGATCGTCCTGAAGGCGCTCGAGGCCCCGCTCCGCCAGATCGCCCAGAACGCGGGCGTGGAAGGCTCGATCGTGGTCGGCAAGATCACCGACAACACCTCCTCGGAGACCTTCGGCTTCAACGCCCAGACCGAAGAGTACGTCGACATGATCCAGGCCGGCATCGTCGACCCGGCCAAGGTGGTGCGCACCGCCCTGCAGGACGCGGCCTCGGTCGCCGGCCTGCTGGTGACCACCGAGGCGATGGTCGCCGACGCGCCGAAGAAGGACAGCCCTGCTCCGGCCATGCCGGGCGGCGGCATGGGCGGCATGGACTTCTAAGTCCGAGCCATCCGCTGAGACGAAGGAAGGGGGTCGCCGCGAGGCGGCCCCTTTTCTCTTGGCGCCGGCCTGCCGCGGTGGCCCGCGGGGCGCAGGCCGGTCAGAGGCCGCGACGCGACGCTTCGGCCGCGAGACGCGCCCGCACGGTGGCGATCAAGGATTGCCGGACGCGCTCCGTCGCCTGGAACGGGATATCGAAGTTCAGGCTGTGGTAGATCAGGGATCGGATGCTGTCCTGATCGGGATCGTCCGCGCTTGTCTGCATGAAGTCGAGGATCCAGGCATGGATCGCCGCGTGGTCGGACGTGTCGGGATCCGCGGCGAGGACCAAGTGGCCGCCGTGAATCCAGTCATCGCGCAGGGTTGCGGACACTTCGTCCGATGCAGGCATGACCTCACCTCGCGGCTCTGCCCGGCGCGGCCGGGACGATAGAGTTTTCGCGCGCGCCGATCACGTTCTCCACCAGCGACCTCGGAGCTTCGACGCCGCGTCACCTGTACGTCGGCGCCTCGCCCGGCCGCGATGTGGCGCGGCGGTCCGGGCGGTGGGCGATCAACAAAAAACGGGACGGCTCGCGCCGTCCCGTTCAGGGGCCTAATTATCGGCCAAGGAAGATCGAAGCCAGTCGCTGGAGCAGGCCCCGCGGTGCGGGCGGAGGCTCGCTCTGCCCAGGACCGTCCCCGATCTAAGCGTTGGCGGCGAAGGGGTGCTGCGCCGAGTTGCGCTGCTCGGTGACCGTCGAGGCCTTCGGCTCGCCGTTCACGGCGCGCTGGATCGACAGCTTGGTGGCCTCGTAGTTGTACTTCTGGATCTTGGCGTCGTCGGCCGCCTCCCAGTGGATGAACACGCCGACCAGGATGTACAGGTCGTCGGCCTCGTCCGCCGGGATGATGCCCTCGGCCACCGCGTCCTGCACGGCCTTGGCAACGCCGTGCTGGGCCGGGCCGAACATCTGGACGGCCTGACGGGCGTCGTTGATGGTGACCTTGTTGAACATCAGGGTGTTCGGCTTGCACGGCAGGTTCGGCGCGATGACCGCGAGCAGGCTGGTGAAGCCGTGCTTGTTGTTCACGAGGCCGTTGCAGAAAGCCGTCTCGGCCGGCGAACCGCGCGGTCCGATGATGAGGTCGATGTGGGCGACCTCGTTGCCGTCGCCGACGAGCGCTTCGCCGACCTGAACCTTGGTGATCTTCGCCATTCGGTGTCTCTCCCTGGATTCCGAAATAGAGCCGCGCGCCGGGCGGTGCCGCGGCCGGGAAGCCATCCTTGTTATCGGCGCCCGACCATGCCGGCCGAGCCGGTTGGGCCGAGCCGGTTGGGCCGGACAGCGCGGCGGACCCTACAGCGGGCCCCTGCGGCTCACAACCCGCGCAAGGCCCTGACACGAAGGAATTTCCATCCGCCCGGCGCTATGGACACCGGATCGTGCACGCGGCTCAGGCCAGCCGGGCGCCGGCGCCCGCGAGCGCGTCCCAGAACAGCGTCGCGACGGTGAAATCCGCGCTCGTGCCGGGATTGATCGACCGCGCCTTCAGCGACGCGTCGAGGGCCAGCAGCGCGTCGACTGGCCGCGCGGCGAGGTCGATCCCGGCGAGTGCCGCCTCGACGTCCCGGCGGACGCCCTCGGCCGCGGCCGCGCCGTGCTTGCGCGCGACGTGGCTGTCCGGGACGGCGCGCAGGAAGGCGAGGTGGATCGCGGTCGTGCACCAGGTCGGGTCGAGCCCGGCGGCGCGGGCCTCGCGCAGGGCCGCGAGCCCGATCGCCGGCACGTCCGCGAACCCCGTGACGTAGGCGCGGGCGATCCGGTCCCGGTTGGCGGCCTCCGCCATGGCGTCGCGCAGGGCGCCGGGCGCCGCCTCGGCGACGTCGTGCCGGGCGGCCTCGCCGAGGCCGCCCGGATTCGCGCGGCGGATCCCCGCGAAGACGGCCTCCGAATCCGCGCCGTCCAGCGTCTCGAGCACCGCCGCGACGGTCCGGTCCTCCTCGGCCGCGACCGCGAGCGGCGCGCAGAGCAGCAGGATGCCGAGATTGGTGTTCTGGCCCACCGCCGCCACGGTGGCGGCGACGCCGTCGCGGACCCGCGCCCCGACGCCCGCGCCCGGGCGGGCCAGGGGCGGGGCCGAAACGTCGGCGCTCGTGATGAAATCCGCCAGCACCATGCGGTGGCCGGGCGCGTAGGCGTGGACGTTGCCGGGCTTGAGGGCGTCGAGCTCCGCGAGGCAGGCCGCCCGGTAGAGCGTGCCGATCAGCGCCGCGTCGAGGCCGGCCCCGCTCATGCCACCACGAGCCGGGGGCGGCTGGCGCCGCGGGCCGCGGCGAGGAAGCCCCGCACCACCGCGGCGGCGATGTCGGCCTCGCAGACGGTCTGGAGCCCCGACCAGGCCGGCATGGAATTGACCTCGAGGACCGAGAACCCGCCCTCCCCGTCCTCGACGAGGTCGACGCCGGAATAGTCGACGCCGACCGCGGCGGCCGCCGCCTCGGCCAGCTCGGCGGCGGCGCGCGGCATCGCCCAGGGCAGCGGCCGGCCGCCCCGGTGGACGTTGGTGATCCAGCCGTCGCCCTCGCGGATCATGCCGGCGATCGCCCGTCCGTCGCAGACGAACACCCGGTAGTCGCGCCACAGGCCGTCCCGGCGCGGCACGTAGCGCTGGAGGTAGTAGACCCGGGCCACCGCCTCCTCGTCGGGCAGGTCCTCCGGGCGCTCGATCAGGGCGAGCCCCTCCCCCTGCGAGCCGAACAGCGGCTTCAGGACCAGCGGCGCGCCCGGCCGCGCCTCGGCGGCGACCAGGGCCGCGGCCGCCTCGCGCTTCGAGAACACCCAGGTCGCCGGGGTCGGCAGGCCGGCCCGGTCGATGAGCAGCGAGGTCGCCGCCTTGTCGACCGAGCGCTCGATCGCGGTCGGTGCGTTCCAGACGGTGACCCCCGCGGCGACCAGGGCGTGCAGCACGCCGAGCCGCATCGTCGTCGCCTCGAAGGTGCCGCCCGCGATGGTCCGCATCAGGACGCCGTCCGGCAGAGCGTCGGCGAAGCCCGGCACGCGCAGCGGCTCGCCGCCGCCCGTGACCACCGCCACGTCGGCGAGGGAGAACAGCACCGGCTCCACGCCGCTCGCGCGCAGGGCCGCGAGGAGGCGGTTCTTGTGCCAGGTGCCGTTATCGGCCGCGAGCCCGATGCGCATGGGGGTCCTGATGGGGTCCTGATCGTCACGGGGCCGCCCGCCTCCGGGGCGGCCCGAGGTTCTGTCGCTCGGTGGATCGGACTGGGGGCCCCGCCGCGCGGGAGGGGCGCCCCGCGTGCCCTCAGGCGAAGGACGCGTCGACCAGCGTCGGCTCCAGGCGGCCGCCGCGGTAGGTGGCGCCGGAGCGCACCGACGTGACGATCGCCTCGGCCGGCGAGAACAGGGCGCCGTCGATCTTGTAGAAGTCGCCGTTCACCCGCGCGAAGATGTCGGCGAAGGGCGCGCCGTGGTCGCTCGACGTCGTCGAGGGCAACTGCTCGGCGAGCTGCCTGGCGTCGGAATCGTCGGCGTCCACGAAGAGCTGGACCCGACCGCCGTAGATGATCGCGTCGTTGGTGCGGCCCATCGCCTTGATGAAGTCCGGGTGCGGCGGCGACAGCGGCGCCGAGCCGATCCCGTCCACGATGGCGTGCAGGTCGAAGCCGACCGTGTGGGCCTTGTGGAGGGCGACTTCCAGGACGCGGGCCACGACCTGCGTGGAGCCGGCGAGGCTCTGGGTCGGCGCGAAGATGAAGGTCAGGTCCTCGGGCTTGAGGCCGCAGGCCTCCGCGACCTTGGCGACGACGCTCTCGGGCGGGCCACCGGCCGCTTCCAGAACGAGGGCGGTCTTGGTGGCGGAATCGCGGAAGCCGAGTTCCTGGTACAGCTCCTCGACGGCCGCCACCGCGCGGCCCGGGCCCGAGCCGAGGGCGAAGAAGCCGGAATCCCCGGTCTCGTCCGCGAGGCTCCAGCCCGCGTACTGGCTGCCGAGGCAGGCGAGCACCGGGTCGGCGGAATGGACCGTCACCGAGTACGGCCAGGACGCGATCGGCCCGCTCGGCGCGATCGTGACGGTGCCGAGGCCGCCGAGGCAGATCTCGGCGATGCGCCGCCCGGCCTCGATCGAGCCCCGCGCCTGCGCGCCGGCATCGACCATGCGGGCGCCGCCGGCGGCCTGCGACACGGAGAGCCGCAGCGTCGCGGCGTCGGCCACGAGCCGCTCGACCAGGGGGCCGGAGAGCGCGTTGATGCTGGGATAGGACGGGCTGGCACTCATGACGGGGCTTCCTCGGGGTGTGTTTTCTTCGCCGCGCAGACGGCCCGCAGGTGTGCCGTCCGCGTTTCCAACAGGGCGAGCACCTCCGCCCGGTCCGCGCCTTCGGCCAGTACCGTGCAGAGCGGCGCGTCACGGCGGACCACCGAGCCGGGGCACGGGCGGTCGCGCACGCAGTCCGGCCAATCGAGGTCCGGCACAGGCGCAAGCTCACGGTCCGCGTAACAGATCTGCGCGGCCGCCGCACCCGCCGGATGCGGTCCGGTATCTGGCATCGTGCCGAGGCAGGCGGCGATGTGAGCGGCGAGGAGCGGCGTCGAGCGCTGGTCGAGGATGTCGAGCGTCGCGCCGGGCCTCGGGTTGATCTCGGTGAGCCACCAGTCGGTCCCGTCGACCAGCAGGTCGGCGCTGGCGAGGCCGCGCAGGCCGGTCGCGGCGACGATCCGCTCGGTCCCGGCGGCGACGGCCTCCACGACGTGGGCGGGGAGCGCCGGGGCTTCGCCGGCGCCGCGGGCCAGGGCCCCCGCGTAGCGGAACGGGCGGATCGGCGACGGTGCGCACCATTGCTCGGTGACCGCGAGGACACGGATCGTTCGGCCGTCGGCGAGGACGTTCAGAGCGTGGGGCTGCCCCGGCACGCGCGCCTGGAGATAGTGGCCCGCCGGCGCGGGCGACCGGGTGGCCGGCCGGATGTGGCTGCCGCCGGAACCCCCGATCCGCTTGACCAGCCAGCCCGCGGGGTCCGCCGGCGGCGCGGCCGCCACGGCCGGATGCGGCACGCCGAGGCGCGCGCACAGGGCCGCGAAGGCCACGGGATCCTTCAGGGCGGCGACGGTCCCGGCCGAGGCGCCGATGAGCCGGTGCCGCGCGGAGAGGCGCGCGATCAGGTCGGGGGCGTCCTCGAAGCCGCTGCCCAGGATCAGGCCGACCGGGGTCTCGGCCAGCGCCGCGAGGTCGTCGAGCGCCGCCAGGGTGGCGTCGGCGGCGGGGCCGGTGCCGAAGCGGCCCGGCAGTTGCCGGTAGGCCTCGGCCAGCGCGCGGGTGTCAGAATCGCCGAACAGGTCGGCGACGTAGGGCCGAAGCCCCGCGCGCCGCGCCGCCTCGGCCAGGGCGCGCCCGGCCTGCGCGGCGATCAGGACCGCGTCCGCCATCGGCATCCGGTCCGGGAGCGGCCTAGCCGGCGATCTCCACGGCGAGCTCGTAGGCGTCGCGGAAGTCGAGGCACAGCGGCGTGTCGGAGGCGAGCATCCGGTCGAACAGGCGCCGCTGCGTCTTGTACTTCACGTCGCCGACGGCCAGAGCGCCGATGCCGACCCCCTTGCCGGTGGGCAGCGCGACGTCCACCGCGTTGACGTCGATCCCCGCGATGCCGGCGGGCGGCACGGCGTTGACGTCGGACGCCACGAGCAGCTTCGGCGCGGATTTCAGATCCTCCGCGGTGAGGATCGGGATGCCCGCCGGGCCGGCCGAGAGGATGACGTCGGCGTCGCGGATGGCCGCGCGCCGGTCGTCGGGCGTCGTGCCGTCGACGGCGCCGACCTCGATGCCGAAGCGCCACTTCATCGTGAAGGCGATCTTCGAGACGCGCTCCTCGCCGTCGTGGCCGACCAGGACGGTGGTCGCGCCCTGAAGGGCGCCGATCACCGCGGCCACGTAGGCGACGACGCCCGCGCCGCCGAAGATCACAATGCGCTTGCCCTTGAGGTCGGTGCTGAACTTCTGCCGCAGGGCGCGGGAGACCTGCGCCACCATGGCGGCGCCGGTGGTGAACGAGCCCGCCGGGTCGGCGAACACGTGGTTCACGAAGGGCGGCACGAAGGCCTTCTTGGCGCGGTCGACCATGTCGAGGGCGTCCTCGGCGTTCTTGCCGCCGATGAAGATGCCCGTCCGCGTCCCGTCGGCCGGCGACCGCGAGAAGATCGAATCCTGCGTCAGGGTGACGACGTCGGCGAGGCTGACCTCCGCGTAGGTCACCACCGTCTCGAAGCCGGCATCCACGGCCATGTTCACGTCGAACGGGCTCATGTGCCGGAGCGGCGTCAGCATGTGGAGGATCGAGCGGGCCATGGAATCCTCGTGCGGCGCGCGAGAAGAGAGGCGCCTTCTCTCCGTCCAAACCCGGAGCGGCGCCCCGGGTCAAGCCCGGGGCGGCCGGCTCACGCCGGACCGGTTACCGAAGCGCCATCGTTTCGGCCCCGGGCGATGACGAACCGGAGGGGGCCGCCCCGGTCGAGGCCGGCCACCAGGGCGCGGGCCTCCGCCTCGGACGGGACCAGCGCGAAGCCGGTCGGCCCCCAGGAGGACTGGCCGTAGCCCGCGACGCCCCGCGCGGCGACGGCGGCGAGCGCCTCCGCCACCGCGGCGCTGGCGTAGCGGCCGCCCTGATGGGGCGCGAAATGGTCGCCGATCAGCGTCTGGATCCGGGTGATGCCCGCGCCGAAGCCCTGCGGCTCCGCCAGGGCGACGGCGGGCAGCACCTGCATCAGCGCGATCCGGCAGATCTCGGCAGCCTGGGCCTCGGGGAAGCGCGGCAGGTCGCGGAACGCCTCGACCTCGCGCGTCCCGTGCACGCCCGCCATGCTCGGATCGAGGATTAGGACGATCCGCCAGGCCTCGGGATAGGGCAGGCGCGCGATCACCGGCGGCGGCCCGCCATCCGCGCCGCGGCCGCCGTCGACGATCAGGCCGCCCTCGGTGAAAGCGCACAGGCCGACGCCGGACCGGTTGCCCCGGTCCAGGGTCGCCGCGAAGGCATCCGCCGCGAAGGGCTCGCCGTTGAGGCGCGCCATCGCGGCCGCCACCGCGAGGGCGAGCTGCGTGCCGGAGCCGAACCCGGCATGGGCCGGGATCACCCGCTCGACATCGATGGCGACGTCCCCGCCGCGCCCGAGATGGGCGGCGGCGGCCTCGACGTAGCCGCGCACCCGGTCGGATTCCGGGCCCGTGACGGTGGGCCGGGCGGCCCGCCGGGCGGTCAGGGCCAGGGACGGCGCGTCGATGGCCAGCCCGATGCTGCCGAAGCGCCGGCCGAGCCCGCCATGCAGGTCCAGGAAGCCGAAATGCAGCCGCGCCGGCGCCTCGACCCGCACGGTACCGTCCGCCGTCGCCTCGTTCCGTTCGGGGACCTCGCCCAACGCTCTTCCCTCGAATCCCGTCTCGAATCCCGCAGGTCCGGCCCCTGCGCGGCGCGCTTGTCACACGCGGCCCGGAACCGGGCAACGTGGACGCGCGCGGATCGTGCCCGCCGACGGCGCAGGACTGATCGATCGCGGAGAGCGCGCGCGGCGGTGAACCGATACCCGCGATTCACTTCCCGACGCGCATCGCCGCCGGACCCCCTTGCCGCGGTGCGCGGATGAAGGCAAACCTAGGCCCGCGACGGCGCGCCGAGTTTGCCGCCTGCCCGGACATGCCGGGCGGATGAGCCATTCCGATTCGGTGGGGAACCCTCGGGCTCGAGGGGCACCCGCTTCGTCCGGTCTTACGGCCGTCGCCCGCTCCGAAACCAAGCAAGAACGTTGCGAGAGGGAGCATGGCAGCCTGGGTGAAGGGTGGCGCGACGGACGCGGGCACCGCCATCGAGGCGGCCGCATCCCTCCTCGCCAAAGCGCGCGCGCCGGTGATCGCCGGCCTCAGCGCCGACGTGGCCGCGATCCGCGCGGCCTACGATCTCGCGGGGCGCATCGGCGCCTCCGTCGACACCGCCGGCGCGGCCGGCACCTATGCGGACCTCGGGGCGCTGAGCCGGGTCGGGGCGCTGACCTCGACGCCCGCCGAGGCCGTCGGGCGCGCCGACGTGGTGCTGGTGGTCGGCGCCGCCCCCTGGCAGGCGCCGCTCCTGAAGCGCCTCGTCGACGGCAAGCCCGGCCGCGGTCGCGCCGCCGGGTCGGACCGCACCCTGCTGGCCGTCGGTGCCAACGCCACCGCGTCCCTGTCCTGGCCGGCCGAGGGCGGGCTGACCGAGGCGGTCGGCGTGCTGCGCGCCCACGCCCGCGGCCACCTCGCCGGCGATGATCTCCCCGGCCAGATCACCGCGCAGCTCGCCGCCGCGCAGTACGGAATCCTCCTCTACGACGCCGCCGAACTCGGCGAGGTCGGCATCGAGATGCTCCAGGGCCTCGCCATGGAGCTCAGCGAGACGACGCGCTGCTTCACCCTCGCGGTCGGCGGCACCGGTCAGGACCGGGCGGTGGTGCCGGTCTCGGCCTGGCTCACCGGGCAGGCGCCGCGCAGCGGCTTCGGGCGCCGCGTGCCCGAGCACGATCCCTGGCGCTTCGACGCCGCCCGGCAGGTCGCCGCCGGCGAGGTCGACGCCGTTCTCTGGCTCGGCGCCGTCCCGGTGTCGCGCCCGGACTGGCTGTCGAACGTCCCCTCCGTCGCGCTGATCGCGGACGGTGAGGCCGGAGCCGCCGAGGTGGTGATCGCGGTCGGCCAGCCCGGCCGCGACCACGGCGGCGTGTTGTGGAACGAGCAGCGCGCCGCGCTGACCTTCTGGCCGGCCTCGGCGCCGTCGGATCTGCCGTCGGCCGCGTCGGTGCTGGGCGCCCTGAAGGAGCGCCTGGTCACGGGCCCGGCCGCGTCGAGGAGTGAACCCGCATGCTGAGCGTGATCCGGGGCGGGCGCGTCGTCGATCCGACCGCGTCCCGCGATTCCGTGGGCGACGTCTGGATCGAGGACGGCCGCGTCGTCGATCCGCCGGGCCGCGAGCCCGACGCCGTGATCGACGCCGCGGGCTGCGTGGTGATGGCGGGCGGCGTCGAGGTGCACTCGCACATCGCCGGCGGCAACGTGATCACCTCGCGGCTGCTCCTGCCCGACCTCTACGTCAGCGAGGCGGCGCCCGACGGCCATCCCTTCGCCCACGCGGGCGGGGCGGCGGCCTGGATCGGCTCGACCTACGCGCGGATGGGCTACACCACGGCCGTCGAGCCGGCGATGCCGCCGACCCACGCGCTGGGCACGCAGCTCGAGCTCGCCGACATCCCGCTGCTCGACCGCGGCGCCCTGACCGTGATGGGCAACGACGACCAGCTCCTGCAGCTCCTGCGCGAGGGCCAGGGCGGCAACGCCGTGCGCGACCTCGTCGCCCTGTCGGTCGCCCAGTCGCGCGGCCTCGGGGTCAAGTGCATCAACGCGGGCGGCGCCTCCGCCTTCAAGGACGGGGCCCTGCGCCTCTCCCTCGACGACGAGATCCCCTGCTACGGGCTCTCGACCCGGCAGATCATGGGCTCGCTCCTCGACGCGGTCGAGGAGATCGGCGTGCCGCACCCGCTGCACGTCCACTGCAACAACCTCGGCCTGCCCGGGGCCGACGACAGCTTCATGGCGACGCTCGACGCGGCGGAGGGACGGCGCATCCACTTCGCCCACGCGCAGTTCTACGCCTACGGGGCGGTCGACCCGGCCAATCCCGGCACCGGCGGCTTCCGCTCGGCCGCCGAGCGGATCGCGCAGGCGATCACCGACAACCCGAACGCCACCCTCGATATCGGGCAGGTCGTGTTCGGCCAGACCGTGACGGTGTCCCTCGACATCCTCCGCCAGTTCGCCGGCCGGAAGGGCGCCAAGCCAAAGAAGTGGGTCCTCAACGCGGGCGACGCCGAGGGCGGCGGGGTGGTGCCGTTCCTGTACCGGCCCCGGGGCCCGACCAGCTCGCTGCAATGGGCGATCGGCCTGGAGATCATGCTGCTCTCCACCGACCCGGAGCGGACGATCCTGACCACCGACCACCCGAACGGCGGCCCGTTCACCCAGTATCCCCGCATCATCCACCTGCTGATGGACAAGTCGGAGCGCGACCGCGAGATCGCGACGCTGCCGAGCGTGGTCGGCGAGCGGTCGAGCCTCCCCGGGCTGGAGCGCGAGTACACGCTCTCGGAGATCGCGCAGCTGACCCGGTCCGGACCGGCGAAGCTCCTCGGCCTCGCCGACCGCGGCCACCTGCGGGCCGGCGCCCGGGCCGACGTCGCCGTCTACCGCGACGACGCGAACCGCACCGCGATGTTCACCGCCGCCAAGCTCGTCCTCAAGGACGGCGTGCCGATCGTCGAGGACGGCGAGGTCGTGGAGTGGCGCGCCGGCCGCACGCTGTCGCTGACCGTCGAGTCCGACAAGGCCATGGCGAAGCGCGCCGACACCTACCTCACGGAGCGGTTCGGCGAGGGCCTCGACAGCTTCGCCGTGCCCGACGCGGCCTTCGGCGAGGGCCGGGAGAACTTCGAGGCGGTGCCATGCCGGGCGTGATCAGCGGGGCGAGCCGCGGGAAGTACGATGTCTGACCTCACCCTCAACGGCATCCCGGTCATCGACACCTTCGCGGAGGCGTTCGACGTGGCCGGCACGGCCATCATCGTCACGAACGACACCGCCAAGTGGGCGATGATCGCCGCGACCACGATGACCGGCTTCGCCACCTCGGTGATCGGCTGCGGCGCCGAGGCCGGCATCGACGCCGAGCTGTCGCCCGAGGAGACGCCGGACGGGCGGCCGGGCGTGCGCATCCTGCTGTTCGGCTTCGAGCCGAACGGCCTCAAGGACCAGCTGATCAAGCGCGTCGGCCAGTGCATCCTCACCTGCCCGGGCACCGCCTGCTACGCGGGCGTCGACGGGCCGACCAAGATCAAGCTCGGCGGCGCGATCCGGTACTTCGGCGACGGGTTCGCGGTGGCCAAGCGCCTGCCCGACGCCACCGGCAAGGCCCGGCGCTACTGGCGCATCCCGGTGATGGACGGCGAGTTCCTCTGCGAGGATTCGGTCCGAGCCGTCGACGGCGCGGTCGGCGGCGGCAACCTGCTGTTCCTCGGGCGGAACCACGCCGAGACGCTGAAGGTCGCCGAGATCGCCGTCGAGGCCGCCAAGGCGGTCCCGGGCGCGATCCTGCCGTTCCCGGGCGGCATCGTCCGCTCCGGCTCCAAGGTCGGCGGCCGGACCAAGGGCATGATGGCCTCGACGAACGACGCCTACTGCCCGACCCTGAAGGGCCGCGCCGGCTCGGCGCTCCCGGCCGAGTGCGGCGTGGTGCTGGAGATCGTGATCGACGCCCTCACCTCGCAGGGCGTGTCCGACTCGATGCGCGCCGGCCTGCACGCCGCCACCGAGATCGGCGGCAAGCACGGGCTGATCGCCGTCACGGCCGGCAATTACGGCGGCAATCTCGGCCGCCACCACTACCACCTGCGCGACCTGATCGCGCGCGACAGCGCCAAGCCGGAGGGCTGAGCCGTGAGCACCCTCACCCTGCGCGCGGCCCCGCCCGAGCGCCTGGACCTCCTGAACGTCAACCCGCGGGCGCTCAGCCGCCTGTCCCAGGGCGAGGCCGAGCGCCTCGAGATCGGGACGACCCGGACCGGCGTGCGCCTCGGCGACTGCTTCGCGGTGGCGCTGGACGGCTCCGACACCCTGACCATCGAGGGCGGCCACGAGCGCCTCGACCGGGTCGGAGCGTCGCTGTCCGAAGGTACGATCCGGGTGACCGGCGATGTCGGCCAGCGCCTCGGCGCCGGCATGGCGGGCGGCAGCCTCACCGTCACCGGCCATGCCGGACCCTATGCGGCCTCCGGCGCCACCGGTGGCACGATCACCGTCGAGGGCGATGCCGGGGACTATGCCGGTGGCGCGGTCTACGCCGCGAAGGCCGGCCTCGACGGCGCGACGCTGATCATCCGCGGTAGCGCCGGCGCCCATCTCGGCGACCGGATGCGGCGCGGGACGATCGTGGCCGGGCGCGCGGGCGCCTTCGCGGGCTCGCGCATGATCGCCGGCACCCTGGCGGCGCTCGCGGTGGGCGATCATCCCGGCTTCGGCATGCGCCGCGGGACGCTCCTCGTCGGCAGCCACGGCCGGATGTCGCCGACCTTCGTGGAGACCGGGACGCACGACCTCGTTTTCCTGCGGCTGCTGGCCAAGGCCCTGCGCGGCCTGAGCGCCGAGCACGCCGACCTCCTCGGCAAGCCGCTGCGCCGCTATTCCGGCGACCTCGCGACGATCGCCAAGGGCGAGATCTGGGTCGCGGCCTGACGCCGCCTGGGCAAGGGGCGTGGACGCGTCCTATGCTCCCCGCCAAGCCGGCCCGCACGAGGCCGGCAGCCCGGGGAGGCGCCCATGCTGCTTCTGCTGTCGATCTGTCTCGTCGCCCAGCCCTCGACCTGCCGCGAGGACCGGATCGAGATGTCCTTCGAGAAATCGAGCCCCTTCGTGTGCCTGCGCAACTCGCAGAGCGCGCTCGCGACGTGGCAGGCGGCGCACCCGGAATGGCACGTGGAGCGGTGGCGCTGCGCCGCGAAGGGCAGCCTGCCGAAGGACCTGTGACGGGACCTTGGTTCGGCGCTCCGGCGGTGCCATGCTCGGGCCCGCCTGCACGGCGGGATTGAGGGCGGGACGGGGACGATGCGCTCGCTGAAGGTCCGCTTCGCGCTGCTGCTCGGCGGCACCGCCATCGTGGTGATGCTGGCCGCCGCGGCCGCCTTGGCGGCCATCGGGGCGGCGGAGCGCACAGTCGACCGGACCCTCGAGGCCCAGCGGCGCCTGGAGCTGCTGGCCGAGCTGTCCGGCCGCCTCACGCAGTTCGGTCTCGCGGCGGTGGAGACCGTCGGCAATCCCGACGGCCAGCCCGAGGCGATGGCGATCGCCCGCGACAACGCCGACCGCGCCCTGACCACCGTGGACGAGGCGCTCGCCAAGAGCTTCCCGCCGAGCGACGACCCGGCCGACCGGATGCAGTACGCCGCCCGCACCCGCCCCATGGCGCAACTGCGCGCGGCGCGCGCCGTGCTGGACCGGCAGGTTTCGCTGATCAGCCGCCAGACCGAGCCGGAGCGGCGTCAGGACGCGATCAAGGGCGCGCTCAACGGTTTCGGCGCCATGACCGGCCAGCCGCTCTCCTTCCTGATCGAGGCCGAGCGGCGCAGCATGGCGCTCGGCTCCGAGGAGGCCCGGGCGCTCTCGGAGCGCCTGCGGGTGGCGGCCGCCGCCGCGGTGGCCGCGGCCCTCGTGCTGCTGGCGGTCCTCTACCGCGGCGTCACCCGGCCGACCCTGGCCCGCATCGAGGAGGTCCGCCGCGCCGCGAGCGCCATCGGCCACGGCGCCCTGGACACGCGCCTCTCCGTCGCCACGCGGGACGAGCTCGGCCTGCTCATGACCAACGTCAACCGCATGGCCGCCCGCCTCGCCCGGCGGGAATCGCGGGTCGCGGCCGACCGGGCGGCGCTGGAGGACACCGTGGCGGCCCGCACCGCCGATCTGCGCGCCGCCAACGCCCGGCTCGAGGCCGTCGATCAGTCCCGCCGCCGCTTCTTCGCCGATGTCAGCCACGAGCTGCGCACGCCGCTGACGGTGATCCTGGGCGAGTGCGACCTCGCCCTGCGCGGCGCGTCCCGGGGTACCGATCCGGGACCGGTCTTCGCGACGATCAAGAAGCGGGCGCAGCGCCTCAAGCTGCGCGTCGAGGACCTGCTGCGCGTCGCGCGCTCGGAATCCGGCGAGATCGCGTTCGACAAGCGCCGCCTGGGGCTCGCCCAGGTCCTGGCGGAGGCCGTGGACAACATGAGCTCCGAGGCGGCGCGGCGCCGGGTGGGCCTCACCCTCGATCCCGGCACCCGCGACGTCGAGAGCCTCGCCGACCGCGAGTGGATGCGCCAGACCGTCGAGAGCCTCGTCGACAACGCGCTCCGCCACGCCGCCGGCCTCACCCGGGTCGAGGTCGCCCTGTCGGCAGGGCCCGGACCGGTCGGACGGATCACCATCACGGATGACGGACCGGGCTTCGGCGCGCCGGAGGACGCGCTGTTCGAGCGCTTCAAGCGCGGCTCGGGCGCCGGACCGGACGAGACCGGGTTCGGCATCGGGCTCGCGCTGGCGCGGTGGATCGTGGAGCAGCACGGCGGCACGATCCGGCTCGGCCCCGGGACGGACGGGCGCGGGGCCCGGGTCACCCTGGACATCCCGGCCTGCGATCCGGCATGGGAGACGGGCCCGGTCGACGGCGCTGCCGTTGGCGCCCAAGTGGGCGCCCAAGCGGGCGCGCAGGTGAAGGAGTCGGCCGCATGACGCGGATCCTGATCGTCGAGGACGATATCGACATCCGCGGCCTCCTCGCCCGAGGGCTCGAGGCCGAGGGATTCGAGGTCGGGACGGCGGCCTGCGTCGACGAGGCCCTGAAGGCGGCCCACGACCCGGCTCCCGGCGCGGTGCTGCTCGACATCAACCTCCCGGACGGTTCGGGCCACGACGTCTGCCGGTCCCTGCGCGAGGGCGGCTTCCCGGGCGCGATCCTGTTCCTCTCGGCCCGCGACGAGATCCGCGACCGGGCCGAGGGCCTGGCTCTCGGCGCCGACGACTACATCATCAAGCCCTTCGAGTTCGACGAGCTGGTCGCGCGCCTGCGGACCCACCTGATGCGCCGCGAGCAGGCGGAGGCGCCGCGCTCGCGCATCACCGCCGGCAAGCTGATGCTCGACCTCGAGACCCGGCAGGCGAGCTGCGGCGAGGCGAGCGCCCGCCTCACGCCCCGCGAGGCCGACCTGCTGGCCATGCTGATGGAGAATATCGGCAAGCCGGTATCGCGCGCCGACATCTTCGACCGGCTGTGGGCGAGCCAGGGCGGGCTCTCCCTCAACGTGGTCGACGTCTATATCGGCTACCTGCGCTCCAAGATGGCCGATTTCGTGCGCTACGGCGGGCCCGGCCTCGTCACCGTGCGGGGTAAAGGATTTATGCTGGAACTGCGCGGTCCCGACTTCCGGCAGTAGGCCCCTGTACTTTAGTCGCAGGCCCGCCCATTTCGTGATGGTTTCCGGACGCTTAGGAAGTCTCTCACGAAAAATTTGGGAGGATCCGGCAACTTAGTGCTTGAAGCCCGCGCGTGAATCGTCGATACCTCTCCGGCGCCGGAAATGAGAGCGCCATCAGTGTCTTAGGGTCCTCTTAGGAACCGCGTGGCACTCGGTGTAGATGTTGCCTGAGGAGAAACACCATGAAGTGGGCTGCCCCGATCGTGTCCGAGATCTGCGTCGGCATGGAAGTGACGAGCTACGAGTCGGCCGAGATCGACACCTTCAACTGAGTTTCACGGGCCGGGGATCTCGGGAGCCGCACCATGCGCGTCGTGATCCTCGGTTCCGCGGCCGGCGGCGGCCTTCCCCAGTGGAATTGCCGCTGCCCCATCTGCACGCTGGCGCGATCCGAGCCGGACCGGGTGCGGCCCCGGACCCAGTCGAGCATCGCGGTCTCCGCGGAGGGGTCGGATTGGCTGCTGATCAACGCCTCGCCGGACATCCGGCAACAGCTCTTCGATAATGCGCAGATGCATCCGCGCGAGGGCCTGCGCCACTCGCCGATCCGCGCCGTGCTCCTGACCAACGGCGACGTCGACCATGTCGCGGGTCTCCTGACCCTGCGCGAAGGTCAGCCCTACACGCTCTACGGCACGCGCGGGATCCTCGATTCGGTCAATGCCAACCGCGTCTTCGACGTGATGGCCGAGGGCGTGGTCGCCCGTCGGCCGATCGGCATGGACCAGCGCTTCGAGCCCCTCCCCGGCCTGGCGGTCACCCTCTTCCCGGTTCCCGGCAAGGTGCCGCTCTGGCTGGAGGACGAGACCATGCAGATCGGCGCCGAGACCGAGACCACGGTCGGCGCCCTGATCGAGGCCGGTGGCCGGCGCCTCGCCTACATTCCCGGATGTGCCCGGGTGACGGACGGTCTGCGCGCGCGGATCGCGGGCGTCGACGCGCTGCTCTTCGACGGAACCGTCCTGCACGACGACGACATGATCCGGGCCGGCGTCGGCACCAAGACCGGCTGGCGCATGGGTCACGTGCCGATGCGCGGCGAGAACGGCTCGATCGAGGCCCTGGCTTCGGTCGAGATCGGGCGCCGCGTCTTCGTGCACATCAACAACACGAACCCGGTCCTGGTCGAGGGCTCGCCGGAGCGGGCCGATGTCGAGGCGGCCGGCTGGACCGTGGCGCATGACGGGCTGGGTCTGACGCTCTAGGACGCCGCGCCGACGGCCTGCCGGATCCCCGCGCCGCGGCCTTATGCGCGACGGACGCTCGCCGGCGATGGTTGGGCGCCCGGGGGGACGGCACTATATCGTGGCTGAGCCCGGACAGTCGCCCCGCGCACGAGGGCGGGATCGGAACACAGGAAACGCGACCTGAGGACGGACGCCGGACACGCCATGAACGCCATTTTCCCGACCCCCGATGCCGCCGACAGCCAGCGTCTCCTGAGTCCCGAGGAACTGGAGGCGGCCCTGCGCGACATCGGCGCGCGCCGCTACCACAACCTGCACCCGTTCCATCGGCTGCTGCACGACGGCAAGCTGTCGAAGGACCAGGTCCGGGCCTGGGCGCTGAATCGCTACTACTACCAGGCGATGATCCCGGTGAAGGACGCCGCCGTGCTGGCGCGGATGACCGACGCGTCGCTGCGGCGGATCTGGCGCCAGCGGATCGTCGACCACGACGGCGACCACGAGGGTGACGGCGGCATCGAGCGCTGGCTCAAGCTGGCCGAGGGCGTCGGCTTCGACCGCGACTACGTGCTGTCGACCCGCGGCATCCTGTCGGCCACGAAGTTCTCGGTTGAGGCCTACGTCCATTTCGTCTCCGAGCGGACGCTCCTGGAGGCGATCGCCTCGTCGCTGACCGAGATGTTCTCGCCGACGATCATCTCCGAGCGCGTTGCCGGGATGCTGAAGAACTACGACTTCATCACCAAGGATACGCTGGCCTATTTCGACAAGCGCCTGACCCAGGCGCCGCGGGACGCGGATTTCGCCCTGGACTACGTCAAGCAGCACGCCACGACGCCGGAGCTGCAGCGGCAGGCGATGGCGGCGCTGACGTTCAAGTGCACCGTGCTGTGGACGCAGCTCGACGCCCTGTACTTCGCCTACGTGGCCCCCGGCATGGTCCCGCCGGACGCGTGGCAGCCCGGTGAGGGTCTGGTGGCCGAGGCGTCTCGGGCCAAGCCGGGAGCGGCCGGCGGGAAGATGGCGGCCGGCGACCGTCCGCGGCTGCCGCGCGGCGTCCGGCTGCGCAACGACGAGACCCGCGGCAAGTGGGTCCTGCTCGCCCCCGAGCGCACCTTCGACCTCGACGACAACGCCGTGGCGGTCCTGAAGCTCGTGGATGGCGCGCGGAGCGTCGCCGACATCGCGGACGAGCTGGGCAAGACCTACGCGGCCGATCCCCGCGCCATCGAGGCCGACATCCTGGTGATGCTCGACGGCCTCGCGGAGAAACGGGTTCTCGAGCGATGAACGCGCTGACGCCGAACCGCCCCGATGCGCCGGCCCCGGTCGGTCTGCTCGCCGAGCTGACCCACCGCTGCCCGCTGCGCTGCCCGTACTGCTCGAACCCGCTCGAGCTCGACCGGCGGTCGGGCGAGCTCGACACGCAGACGTGGCAGCGCGTGCTCGGGGAGGCCGCGGCGCTCGGCGTCTTGCACGTGCACCTGTCCGGCGGCGAGCCGACGGCGCGCAACGACATCGTCGAGATCACCAAGACCTGCGCCGATCTCGGCCTGTACTCGAACCTGATCACATCCGGCGTCGGCGGGGCGCTGGGCAAGCTGCAGGCGCTCTACGATGTCGGGCTCGACCACGTGCAGCTCTCGGTGCAGGGCGTCGACGCGCAGAACGCTGAGAAGATCGGCGGCTTGAAGAACGCCCAGCCTCAGAAGTTCGAGTTCGCCGCCAAGGTGGTGGAGCTCGGCCTTCCCCTCACGCTGAACTCGGTGATCCACCGCGGCAACATCCACGAGGTGGCGGGCTTCATCGATCTCGCGGTGAGGATGGGCGCCAAGCGGCTCGAGGTGGCGCACACGCAGTATTACGGCTGGGCCTACGTCAACCGCGCCGCCCTGATGCCCGACAAGGCGCAGGTCGACGAATCGATCCGGATCGTCGAGGCGGCCCGGGAGCGCCTGAAGGGCCAGCTCGTCATCGACCTCGTCGTGCCCGACTATTACGCGAAGTACCCGAAGGCCTGCGCGGGCGGCTGGGGCCGCAAGCTGATGAACGTCACGCCCCAGGGCAAGGTCCTGCCCTGCCACGCGGCCGAGACGATCCCGGGGCTGGAGTTCTGGAACGTCAACGACCGCTCGCTCGGCGAGATCTGGCGCGACTCGCCGGCCTTCACGGCCTATCGCGGCACCGACTGGATGAAGGAGCCCTGCCGCTCCTGCGACCGGCGCGAGAAGGACTGGGGCGGCTGCCGCTGCCAGGCGCTCGCGCTCGCCGGCGACGCGGCCGCCACGGACCCGGCCTGCTCGCTCTCGCCGCTCCACGCCAAGGTGCGGGCGCTCGCCACCGAGGAGGCGGCCGAGAACCCGCCCGACTACGTCTACCGGACGATCGGCAGCAACGTCCGGTCGCCGCTCAAGGAGGAAGTGAACTCGTGAGAAGTCTTGTCGTGAGGGGCCTCGCCGCGACGTCGGTCGCGCTGGCTCTGGCCGCGCTGCCGGCCCTCGCCGAGGACGCGCCGAAGCCCGCCACCGTCACCCCGGCGAACGCCGCCGCCCCGCCCTCCGCGGCGGATCTGCTGTTCGACCAGCCGCACATGAAGAACACGGCCGCGGGCTCGACGCTGACCTACGATTACCTGCGCCGCTCGGGGATCTCGAAGGGGCCGTTCGGGGCGCCGCTCGAGGACACGATCCAGCTGAAGGTGACGCCCGGGAAGACCGCCGAGGGCCGCGACATCAGCGTCGTGATGTTCTCCGGGCTGAACCGGATGCCGGCCGGCCCGTTCGAGGACATGGCGGGCAACCCGGTCGTCTCGCTCTTCCTCGAGAACCATCTCCGGGCCGTCGCGAAGGTGCTGGAGGCGAACCCGCGCTACCTCAAGCTCGCGATCCGCAAGGGCCTGCGCGAGAAGGCGACGGTGACGCCGACCAAGGTGGATATCGGCGGCCGCGAGGTCGACGGCTGGCGCGTGGTCACGAAGCCGTTCGCGGGCGACTCGATGGCGCAGCGCATGCGCGGCATGGACGACATGACCTATACCTTCGTGACCGCGCCCTCGGTGCCGGGCGAGATCGTCTCGATCGAGGCGTCGTCGAAGAGCCCGGACGGCGGCGAGCTGCTTGAGGAGAAGCTGAGCTATGATCAGAAGGCTGGCTGAACGGGGCGCGCTGGCCGCCCTCGCCCTCACGCTGTCGGGCCTGACCGGCTGGGCCGCCGAGGAGAACGACTACCCGACCGACGCGCGGGTCGACTACGTGTTCGGCTGCATGGCCGCCAACGGCCAGACCCGCGAGAGCCTGCAGAAATGCTCGTGCTCGCTGGATCAGCTCGCCGCGATCCTCCCCTACGACAAGTACGTTCAGGCGAGCACGGTGCTCTCGATGCGGCAGGGCATCGGCAACCGGGCGAACGAGTTCAAGTCGACCAAGATCTTCGACGACAAGGTCGCGGAGCTGCGCCGCGCCCAGGCCGAGGCCGAGATCCGCTGCTACCACGGCTGACGCGCAGGTCTGGGCCGCACGGCGAGGCCGGCGTTGCGCCGGCCTCCCGATTCGCGCACACCGGCTCCCGAACCGCGCTCGTGAACGGGACCCGCCTGTGACCCCCTCTTCCCGCCTGTCCGACCTGCTGCCGGCGCTCGGCGGCCGCACGCTGGTCATGGGCATCCTCAACGTCACGCCCGATTCCTTCTCCGACGGCGGGCTGTTCGCCGGGGAGGCCGAGGCCGTGGCCCAGGCCGAGCGGCTGGTCGCCGAGGGGGCGGCGATCCTCGACGTCGGCGGGGAATCGACGCGGCCCGGCCACGTTCCGGTCCCCGCCGAGGAGGAGCAGGCGCGCGTCGTGCCGGTCATCCGGGCCGTGGCGCCGCGGCTGCCGGTGCCGATCTCGATCGACACCTACAAGGCCTCGACGGCGCGCGCCGCGCTCGAGGCCGGCGCGCGGATCGTGAACGACGTCTGGGGCCTCCAGCGCGAGCCCGACATCGCCAACGTCGCGGCCGCCCACGGCGCGCCGGTCATCATCATGCACAACCGCGAGACGATCGAGCCGGAGCTCGACATCGTCGCCGACATGCTGGCCTTCTTCGAGCGGTCCCTCGCGATCGCCCACCGGGCGGGCCTCGCGGATTCCGAGATCGTGCTCGACCCGGGGGTCGGGTTCGGCAAGACCTGGAATCAGCATCTCGAGGCGCTGCGGCGGCTGCCCGAGATCCGCGCCCTCGGCTTTCCGGTCCTCGTCGGCGTCTCGCGCAAGTCGCTCCTCGGACGCCTGCACGACCGCGAGACCCGTCCGGCGGACCGCCTGCACGGGTCCCTCGCCGCCCACGCCGTCGCGGCGACCCTCGGGGCCGACATCGTGCGCGTGCACGACGTGGCCGCGCATATCGACGCGATGCGCGTCGTCGACGCCGTGATGCGGCCGGAGGCGCGCTGAGCATGGCGGGCGACCTGATCCGCGTCACCCGGATCGCCGTGTTCGGCCGGCACGGCGTGCTGGCCGAGGAGGCGGTGCTCGGTCAGCGCTTCTACATCTCCCTGGAAGCGGAACTCGATCTCGGCCCGGCGGGCCGCTCCGACGACGTGGCCGGCACGGTGAGCTACGCGGATCTCACGGCGGTGGCGGTCGCGATCGCCACCGAGCGCCGGTTCAACCTGATCGAGGCCCTGGCCGAGACGGTGG
Organism: Methylobacterium sp. NPDC080182; assembly: GCF_050281105.1. NCBI lineage: Bacteria > Pseudomonadati > Pseudomonadota > Alphaproteobacteria > Hyphomicrobiales > Methylobacteriaceae > Methylobacterium > Methylobacterium sp. NPDC080182. Next base: position 93,688 of record NZ_JBNNWO010000018.1, on the reverse strand, counting down.
CCGCGGAGATCCTCGCGCGCTTCGCGCAGGTCGACGCCATCACCGTTCAGGTCGACAAGCCGAGCGCGCCCGTCCCCGCCATTCTGGACAGCGTCGGCGTCGCGATCACGCGCCGCCGCGGAGCCGGTCGATGAGGGCGTATCTCGGAATCGGCAGCAATGTCGGCGACATGGCCGCGATGCTCGACCGCGCGGTCACCGGTCTCGCCGCGATCCCGGGCATCGACGTCGTGGCGCGCTCGGCCGACTACCGGACTCCGCCCTGGGGCAAGACCGATCAGCCGTGGTTCCTGAACGGGGCCGTGGCGGTCGAGACCGACCTCGATCCGCACGGGCTGCTCGACGCCTGCCTGCGGGTGGAGCACGACCTCGGCCGGATCCGCGAGGAGCGCTGGGGGCCCCGTGTGATCGACATCGACGTCCTGGCCTACGAGGGCGCCAGCATCGACGACGCGCGCCTCGTCCTGCCGCACCGCTACGTGCGCGAGCGGGCCTTCGTGCTCGTCCCGCTGGCGGAGATCGCGCCCGACCTCGTCATCGGCGGCGAGCGCGTGGTGGACGCCCTGGCGAAGCTCGACTCGACCGGTATCGCGCGCGCCTGATGGCGGCGCGCGCCGCGGCGCTGCGCGTCAGCGCTCGCCGGGGGCGACGAGCTTGTTCTCTTCCTCGTCGAGGAGCGGCACGTCGTAGTCGCGAAGGACCTTGTCGATGTCGGCCTTGCGCTTGCGCAGGATGGTGTTCAGCGAGCGCTTCCAGTCGTTCTCGCCGATCCGGACACCCATGGCGATCCGGTACGCCATCGGCGGACGCTCCGGCTCCTTCAGCAGCGGCACGACGCTCATGGGCGTGCCGGACTGCTTGGCGAGCCAGCCCGCCGCCGGGCCCCAGAGGACGGCCGCGTCGATCTCCTTCGCGGCCAGGGCCGCGACGATCTCGGCAGCGACCGTCTGGTGCTTGCGGGACGGGTCGAGCTGGTAGGGCGCGTAGGCCTTCATGGCCGAGACGAGGCCCAGTTCACCCATCCGGTTGACCGGCGGCGTCCCGGCGATCACGCCGATGCTCTTGCCCTTCAGCCGCGGGTCGTCGAGGGCCGTCACACCGTCGAGTTCGCCCGCGCGGGTGACCAGCGTGTACGCCGATCGATAATAGGGATTGGTGGTCTGGACGAGGTCGCTGCCGAAGGCCTGGCCCATGATGACGTCGCAGAGGCCGGTTCCGAGCGTGTTGCGCACGAAGCCCGGACCCTGCGTCAGCCAGTAGTAGCGGACCTTGATCTTCAACTCGTCGGCGATGATCGCCGCGATCTTGTTCTCGAAGCCGTCCTCCTTGCGTTCGGAGAACGGCATGTTGCCCGGATCACCGCAGACGCGCAGCACGTCCGTGGTGACGGTATCCGGCAGATGCTGGGCGAGCGCGCCCTGCGCCCCGAAGACGGTCAGGGCGCAGAGAACGGCGATCCGGGCAGGAGACGACATCAGCCGCCCATGCATTCCTTCTCCGCCTTCTTGGCGGTCTCGGGCTTGCCCTCGTGCTCGGAGGGACGGATACGCCCGATCGCGCCGGAGGCGCGCGCCTTGAGGTAGACGTAGAGGTCGTCCGAGTAGCACATGACGTTCTTGTTGTCGCCGAAGGCCGGCATGACCTTCTGCTCGGCGGCGTTCACTTCCTGCTTGCCGCCCGCCAGGATGCCGATGAACTCCTCGTAGGAGAGGTGCTTCAGCGAGTCCTTGAGGGCCGGCGCGTAGGTCGAGCCCATGCCGTCCGGGCCGTGGCAGACGTGGCACTCGGCGTGATAGCGGCGGTAGCCCGAGTAGGTGTACCAGTCGAGCATCTTGCCGTCCTGGGTCACGTGGAACGTCGGGTGGCCCTCGGCGTCGAAGTACTTGCCGTCGTCGACCTTCACGGCCGCGTCCTTCTTCAGGAGTTTGTCATCCTGCTCGGCGGTCTTGTCGTTCGCGTTCAGCGAATTCGCCAGCTTGGGGTCGGCGGGCTTGGCATCCTCAGCATGTACGGCAACCGTCGAGACGGTCGCTAGGGCGAGGGCGGCGATAACCGGCCGCGTTACGATCTTGCTGAGGTTGAGCAACGCATGTGTCTCCCTTGATCGAGGCTCTTGGTCTCCCTCCGAGACGCAGCCTCTTGCGAGAAAGTCTAATCACAAGGATGCCGGCGCGGGAACCCGCGCCGGCACCATTTTTCACTTCAAACCCTGCGGCCGATTAGTTCGGCAGGGCGAAGACCGTCAGCTGACCGCCGAGGTTGGTGTACTGCGACAGAGCCGCGTAGCCACCCACCGCGCCGAGGCCGGCGTTCGGGTCGGTCAGGCCGGCCGCGAGGCCGATGCCGGCCCAGCCGCCGACGCCCGAGAGGACGCCCACGTACTGCTTGCCCTTGTGCTGGTAGGTCATCACGTTGCCGATGATGCCCGACGGGGTCTTGAACTTGAACAGCTCCTTGCCGGTCTTGTCGTCGACCGCCTTCAAGTAGCCCTCAAGCGTGCCGTAGAACACGACGTCGCCAGCGGTGGCCAGAGCACCGGACCACACCGAGAACTGCTCGGGGTTCGTCCACTTGATCTTGCCGTTGACGCCGTCCCACGCGATGAAGTTGCCCATGCCGCCGTGCGAGTTCGGGGCCGGGTACATCGAGAGGGTCGCACCGACGTAGGGCTGGCCCGGGGTGTAGGTCACCCGGAACGGCTCGTAGTCCATGCAGACGTGGTTGGTGGGCACGTAGAACAGGTTGGTCTTCGGCGAGAAGGCCGCAGGCTGCTGATCCTTGGTGCCCAGCGCCGCCGGGCAGATGCCCTTGGAGTTGGTGTCCTCACCGTTCTGCTCGGTCGAGTACTTCGACACGACCAGTGGCCGGCCGTAGTTCTTCGAGCCCTTGTCCATGTCGACCTTGGTCGCCCAATTGACGGCCGGGTCGAACTTCTCGGCGACGAGGAGGGTGCCGTCCGCGCGGTTCAGCGTGTAGCCGAAGCCGTTACGGTCGAAGTGGGTCAGGAGCGGCTGCTCCTTGCCGTCGATCTTCTGATCCGTGAGGATCATCTCGTTGATGCCGTCGTAGTCCCACTCGTCGTGGGGGGTCATCTGGTAGACCCACTTGGCCATGCCGGTGTCCGGGTTACGCGCCCAGATGGTCATGGACCACTTGTTGTCGCCCGGACGCTGCTTGGGGTTCCAGGTCGAGGGGTTGCCCGAGCCGTAGTACATCAGGTCGAGCTTGGGGTCGTACGAGAACCAGCCCCAGGTGCAGCCGCCGCCGGTCTTCCACTGATCGCCTTCCCAGGTCTTCAGCGAGGAATCCTTGCCGATCGGCTTGCCGAGCGAGGTGGTCTTCTCCGGGTCGACGATCAGCTGATCGTCCGGGCCCTCGGAGTAGCCGCGCCACACCTTCTTGCCGGTCTTCAGGTCGTAGGCGGTGACGTGGCACTGCACGCCGAACTCGCCGCCCGAGATGCCGACGATGACCTTGTCCTTGACCGGCAGAACCGTCGCGGTGTTGGTCTCGCCCTTCTTCGGGTCGCCGTTCACGACCGACCAGTTGACCTTGCCGGTCTTGGCGTCGAGCGACACGAGGGTGGTGTCGGCCTGGTGCAGGAGGATGGCGCCGTCGGCGTAGGCCAGACCACGGTTGACCGTGTCACAGCACATGACCGGGATCACGGACGGATCCTGCTTCGGCTCGTACTTCCAGACGATCTTCGCGTCGTGGTCGAGGTCGAGGGCGTACACGATGTTCGGGAACGGCGTGTGCACGTACATCATGTTGCCGACGACGAGCGGCGAGCCCTCGTGGCCGCGCAGCACGCCGGTCGAGAACGTCCAGGCGACCTGCAGGTCCTTGACGTTCTTGGCGTTGATCTGGTCGAGCTTCGAGTAGCGCGTATTCGCGTAGTCTACCGTCTGAAGAACCTGTTCCGCCGGGTTGGCGATGCCCTTCATGACGCTTTCATTGGCCAGCGCCGGCGCGGCGACGGCCGCGACACCTGCGCCGAGCGCAAGGAGATGTACCGCTCTCATGGGTTCCTCCGACAAGTCTTGAGAGTTCTCACGGCGCGCGAAGAGAGTGGCGTCGCTCGGACTCCGACCTGACTGTTTGCGACAGGGATGGACGCCTCGGTAGCGGGCATAGTGGACTTCGAGGAGATCTACTGATCCCCTAGCCAGGAGCCGCCATCCCTGAGGCGTCTCCCTCGAAACCGAGGCTTGCCCGGACCTTAAGAGATTTTTGAGCGCCGTCAACTCGCTGTTCGACGCCTGTGGGCACACGGTGAAAGCTTCTTTTCGGGTGACACAGGCACGATGGATGTCATGCGTTTGCGAAAAGAAATGTTGCGACGCACAAGAGAAGCTGCCTGCTCTGGCCTCGGTCTCACGGGGTTGTGTCCGTGTCCCATGCAGACCTTGCAAACAGGCGAGCTTTGCTGCGCTTAAGCATGCGTCCCCCGCGCGGTGGGCGGGATTTAGGCGCACCCAAGCGCGCGGCCGATGTGGTTCGCCGGACTGCAGTGCAAGACGCTTCGGCGGCTATGAGTTGCCGAATTTTCCCGAAAGCCCGCTGTGCGCCCAGTCGCCGCATCCCGTTTTTCCGCGGATCCCGGCCTGATCGGTGGGGTTCGCGCGCGACAAATTGCCGAATCATCCCGCTTCTGAGAATCGGGATGGGTCGCGCGCGCGGACCAGAAGGCCTCTTTCAGGATCTGCGGAACGGCTCTTGCCGGCGTCAGACCGCGCCGACCGGCCCGGTGCTCTCGAACTCGGCCGTGTCGCCGATCAGGTCGGTCACGGAGATGTTGAGGCGACGGCCGTTGGACAGGCGGAGCTGGGCATCGGGCTCGAGCCAGACCGGCCGCAGGCCCGCGTAGCTGCCGTACAGATTGCCGTAAGCGACGACACCGCCTTCGCGCCTCTCGACCACAACCCGGTAGCGGACGCGGACGGACTCACACCCTTCGGCCGACACGAGACCGCGCCCGGTCAGCGTCTTGAGGATCTCGTTCGGCTCGAACATACGCGGGACGCAGGGGCGGGATTAAGCGGCAACCGAATTGCCATTTAATCCCGGACCCGCGGCGAGTCACGCCCGCCAGTGCGGATTGTGCGGTCAGTGCCGCTGCGGCGTCATCGGTCCGGGTCGGCGCCGCTGCCGACAGGTTCGGCTTCCAGGGGACGGACCACGATGCGACCGGACTCGACCGAGAGGGCCAGCCGTCCCTGCTTCAGCGCCAGCGCCTTCTCGCCGAACAGCGTCCGGCGCCAGCCCTGCAGCGCCGGGACCTCGGCGTCGTCGTCATCGGCGACCGCCTCCAGATCGTCGACCGTGGCGATGATCTTCGGCGCCACGCCCTCGGCCTCGCAGACCGCCTTCAGCAGGACCTTCAGGAGTTCGACGATCGCGCCGTTGCCGCCGCTCCGTCGCACGCGCTCGGGCATCCGGACGGCGCTCGTGTCGCGGGCGAGACCGCGCTCCACGGCGGCGACGATGTCGGCCCCCGTCCGGGAGCGCTCGAAGCCCGCCGGGATCGTCCGCAGCCGCCCGAGCGCCTCCGCGCTCCGCGGCGCCGCCGACGCGATATCGATGACCGCCTCGTCCTTCAGGACGCGCCCGCGCGGCACGTTGCGCGTCTGCGCCTCGCTCTCGCGCCAGGCCGCGACCTCCATCAGCACGGCGATCTCCCGCGGCTTGCGCATGCGGCCGGAGAGGCGGCGCCACGCCTGCGCGGGATCGGCGCGGTAGGTCTCGGGAGACGTCAGCACCGCCATCTCCTCGTCGAGCCACGCGCCGCGGTCGGTCCGCAGCAGCTCGGCGACGAGGACTTCATAGATCTTCACCAAGTGGGTGACGTCGGACAGCGCGTAGGTCAGCTGCGCCTCCGAGAGCGGGCGCCGCGACCAGTCGGTGAAGCGAGAGGACTTGTCGATCTTGGCCTTCGCGACGTCGTTGACGAGCTGCTCGTACGAGACGGAATCGCCGTAGCCGCAGACCATGGCGGCGACCTGCGTGTCGAAGAACGGGTGCGGCAGGATCCCGCCGATCAGCCAGATGATCTCCAGGTCCTGGCGGGCGGAGTGGAACACCTTGACGGTGCCCTCGTCGGCCATGAGGGCGATGAACGGCCCGAGGTCGATCCCCGGCGCCAGCGGATCCACCAGGACGCCGGTCCCGTCCGGTGCCGCCATCTGGATCAGGCACAGTTTCGGATAATACGTCGTCTCGCGCATGAACTCCGTGTCGACGGTCACGAAGGGCTGCTCGGCGAGACGTGTGCAGATCTGGCGCAGCGCGTCAGTGGTGGTGATCAGGTCCATGCACCGGCTATACGCAACCGCGGCGGACATGGGGAGACGCGGCTTCGCAGGTCCCCATCTTTCACGCGTTCACGCGCGGCCCGATGACCGCGATCACGCCACGGCCGCGACCGCCGCCTTCCGGCGCGCCCGCGCCTGCCGGCGGATCCGCAGCGCGTCGGCCCGACGCTGCGCCTCGGCGCGCGCGAGCAGGCGGTCGAGGATGCCGGTCTCGATCCGCTCGCCGGTGGCCCCGTCGACGAGGCGGCGGATCCGGTCGACCCGGAACCCGCGATAGCCGCCGCGCCGGGCATCGATGCCGCCGAGCAGCGTCCGCCCCGGACCGAGCCTGAGCTCGCGGGCGTCGAGGGAGCGGTTGCTCCAGGCCCCGGCCGCGTCCTCGTAGACGAGGTCGAAACGGCCCTCGAGGGGCAGCGTCCGCCACCCGGCCGCGGTGCGTTCGGGCGCCGCCTTCGCGGGGCGCTCCAGATCGAAAAAGAGGTTGTCGTTCATGGAGATGATATGGGGATTCGGGGTCTCCTGCGGTAGGCCGGCGGGCGAGTCGCGCGCGGCTTTCGGCGCCGTTCTGCGCGCCCCGCGCTTGACTTGGGGGGCCTCGCGTGAATGGTGCCGGCCTTCCCACAGAAGAAGCCCGTCATGCACCGTTACCGTTCCCACACCTGCGGGGCGCTCCGCCCGTCCGATGTCGGGCAGAGTGTCCGCCTCTCCGGCTGGTGCCACCGCATCCGCGACCACGGGGGCGTGCTGTTCGTCGATCTGCGGGACCATTACGGCCTGACCCAGTGCGTGATCGATTCCGATTCCCCGGCCTTCAAGGCCGCCGAGGCCGTGCGCTCGGAATGGGTCGTGCGGATCGACGGGCGCGTGCGCACGCGCCCGGCCGGCACCGAGAATGCCGAGCTGCCGACCGGCGCGGTCGAGGTATACATCGACGACCTCGAGGTGCTGGGGCCGGCGGGCGAGCTGCCGCTGCCGGTCTTCGGAGACCTCGAGTATCCGGAGGAGACGCGGCTCCGGTACCGCTTCCTCGACCTGCGCCGGGAAAAGCTCCACGCCAACATCATGAAGCGCGGCGCGATCATCGACTCGCTCCGCCGCCGGATGCGCGAGGGCGGCTTCTTCGAGTTCCAGACCCCGATCCTGACAGCCTCGTCGCCCGAGGGCGCCCGCGACTACCTCGTGCCGTCGCGGGTCCATCCCGGCAAGTTCTACGCGCTCCCGCAGGCGCCGCAGCAGTTCAAGCAGCTGACGATGATCGCGGGCTTCGACCGCTACTTCCAGATCGCGCCGTGCTTCCGCGACGAGGATGCCCGCGCCGACCGCTCGCCGGGCGAGTTCTACCAGCTCGACATCGAGATGAGCTTCGTCACCCAGGAGGACGTGTTCCAGGCGGTCGAGCCGGTCCTGCGCGGCGTGTTCGAGGAGTTCGCCGAGGGCAAGCGCGTCACCAAGGAATTCCCGCGGATTACCTACGCGGACTCGATGCTGAAGTACGGCGTCGACAAGCCGGACCTGCGCAACCCGCTCATCATCGCCGACGTCTCCGACCTGTTCGCCCGCGAGGACGTGGCGTTCAAGGCGTTCAAGGGCGTGGTCGCCTCCGGCGGCGTCGTCCGGGCGATCCCGGCAACCGGCGCGGCGAGCCAGCCGCGCTCGTTCTTCGACAAGCTCAACGACTGGGCCCGCTCCGAGGGCGCGCCCGGCCTCGGCTACGTCGTGTTCGAGGAGGAGAACGGCGCGCTCACCGGCAAGGGGCCGATCGCCAAGTTCATCCCTTCCGAGGTTCAGGCCCTGATCGCCGAGCGCTCCGGCGCGAAGGCGGGCGACGCCGTGTTCTTCTCCGCCGGTCCGGAGGCCAAGGCGGCCGGGCTCGCCGGCAAGGCGCGCGTCCGGATCGGCGACGAGCTGGGCCTCTGCGACAAGGACCAGTACGCGTTCTGCTGGATCACCGACTTCCCGATGTACGAGTGGAGCGAGGAGGAGAAGCGGATCGACTTCTCCCACAACCCGTTCTCGATGCCGAACATCGACCGCGAGGAGTTCCTCGCGCTCGACCTCGACGCCCTCGCGAGCGAGGACGAGAACGGCGCGAACACCAAGCGGATCCTCGGGATCAAGGCGTTCCAGTACGACATCGTCTGCAACGGCGTGGAGCTGTCCTCGGGCGCGATCCGCAACCACCGTCCGGACGTGATGGAGAAGGCCTTCGCCATCGCGGGCTACGGCCACGAGGTGCTGGAGCAGAAGTTCGGCGGCATGCTCAACGCCCTGCGCATGGGCGCCCCGCCGCACGGCGGCATCGCGCCGGGCGTGGACCGCATCGTCATGCTCCTGTGCAACGAGCCGAACATCCGCGAGGTCGTGCTGTTCCCGATGAACCAGCGCGCCGAGGACCTGATGATGGGCGCGCCCTCCGAGGCGACCCCCAAGCAGCTGCGCGAGCTGCACATCCGCCTCAACCTGCCCGAGAAGAAGGCCTGAGGCGCCCATAGTCCCCCGCGGTGGCGAGCCTCGTCGCGATCGTCGTCGCCCACGACAGCGCCGACGTGCTGCCGGCCTGTCTCGCGGCGCTCGCCGCCGAGCATGTGCCGGCGATCGTCGTGGACAATGCCAGCCGGGACGCCTCCGCGTCGGTCGCGGAGGCGGCCGGCGCGCAGGTGATCCGCAACGCCCGCAACGAGGGCTACGGCCGCGCCAACAACCGGGGCGTCCGCGCGGCCGAGACGGCGGAGCACGTCCTCGTCGTCAACCCGGACGTCGTGCTGCGGCCGGGCACCGTGGACGCCCTGCTGGACGCGGCCCGCACCTGGCCGGATGCCGGGCTTATCGCCCCGCGCCTCGTCGAACCCGACGGGCGCTACTTCTTCCAGGCGCGGTCCCTGCTCGCGCCCTACCTGACCAATCCCGCGGGCCGGCTCGCGCTGCCGCAGGGCGATGCCTGCGCGCCGTTCCTCTCCGGGGCCTGCCTGATGATGCCGCGCGCCCTGTTCCTCGATCTCGGCGGCTTCGACGAGAACATCTTCCTGTTCTACGAGGACGATGATCTGTGCCGGCGTGTGGCCGACAGCGGCCGCGCCCTGATCCACGTCCACCGCGCCGAGGCGCTGCACGGTCGCGGCCGATCGTCGGCGCCGGAGCCGGGACGGGTGTTCCGCGCGCGCTGGCATCAGGCGTGGTCGCGCGCCTATGTCAGCCGGAAGTACGGCCTCCCGGACCCGAGCCTCGCCGTCCTGGGCGCCAACCTGCCGAAGACGCTGCTGTCGGGTCTGGTCCTCCGGCGGGCCGGACTCGAGCGTTACGGCGGCTCGGCCGCGGGCGCCCTCGCCTTCCTGCGCGGCCGGACCGCGCTGGCCCGCGAGGGTCTGACCGGATGAGCGCGCCGACGATCGCGACCGCTCTGGCGCGCGGGCGCAACGGCTTCACCGGCCTGCGGCTGATGCTGGCTCTGGCCGTCGTGGTGTCCCACGCGTTCAGCGTCGCGACCGGCGCGGCCGGCGACGAGCCCCTCGCCCGGCTGACCGGCTACACGCTGGGCGAGCACGCGGTGAACGGATTCTTCGCGGTGTCGGGCTTCCTGGTCACCATGAGCTGCGACCGCCGCGGCCTCCGGGACTACGCCCTCGCCCGGACCCTGCGGATCCTGCCGGGACTCGTGGCGGCGACGCTCGTCGTCGCGCTCGGGCTCGGCGCGGCCCTGACCCGCCTGCCCGTCACCGAGTACTGGCGCGATCCCGCCCTGTGGTCGTTCATCCGCGGGACGCTGACGACCTTCAAGAGCAACGCCGCCCTCCCCGGCGTCTTCGAAGCGAATCCCTACCGGGCGCCCCTCGGCACGGTCTGGACGCTCAAGTACGAGGTGCTGTGCTACCTCGGCGTCCTCGTCGCCGCCCTGTGTGGCCTGCTCCGGCGCCGGTGGTCGGCGCCCCTGATCGTGGCCGGCCTGGCGCTCGCCCTGACGATCGCCTGCGGCCTCCGCGGTCCGGACCTGCCCAAGGGCACCGAGACGGCGCTGCGCCTGCCGCTGATCTTCGCGGCCGGGGCGTGTCTCTACCTGTGGCGCGACCGCCTGCGTGTCTCGGCGGCGGCCCTCGCCTGCCTGGTCTTCGGCGCCTTCGTTCTCGCGCGGACGCCGGCCTACCCGGCCCTGCTGTTCCTCGCCGAGGCCTACGGCGTGGTCTGGCTCGCCCTCGGCCCCCTCGCGCGCAGCCTGTTCGACCCTGCGGCCGACCTCTCCTACGGGATCTATCTCTACGGCTGGCCGGTCCAGCAGGCCCTGCACGCCCTGTGGCCGGCCGCCTCCGGGCCCGCGCTGCTGGTGCCGGCCCTCGCCCTCACGCTGCCGGTCGCGGCGCTGTCCTGGTACGGGGTCGAGCGGCCGGCCCTGTCGCTGAAGGCGCGCGCGCTCGGGCGGCGGCGCCTCGGCACGATCGAGCCGGCCGGGCCGTGACCGCCGCAGGCCCGCTTCCGCCGCTCGCGGCGCTGGGTCTGGCGGCGCGGATGCTGGAGGCGGACGGCTTCGCGATCGTCGCCCGGAACGAGCGCGGCGACAGCCTCTACCTGCGGCGACCGGACTGCGCCTGGCACCTGCGCGTCTCGAACCACCGGCGCACCGCCAAGCAGCGCGCCCGGCGCTCCGATATCCTCGCGAGCCTCGTCATCGACGGGCCGCGCTCCTCGGATCAGATCGGGAACCTCGTCCGCGAGGCCGTCCGGAACTTCGAGGCCGCCCTGGCGCGGGTGGTGGATCAGGCGTCCGCGGCGGGGTCGCGGAAGTAGGGCTCCACGGTACCCTTCAGCTTCACGGTCATCGGGTTGCCGGCCCGGTCGAGGGCCTTGCCGGCCGAGAGGCGGACCCAGCCCTCGCTCACGCAGTACTCCTCGACGTTCGTCTTCTCGACGCCCTTGAACCGGACACCGACCCCGCGCTCCAGCACCTTCTCGTCGTAGAACGGGCTGTTCGGGTTGGAAGCGAGGCGGTCGGGGGGCGTGTCGGTCATCGTCCGGATCTCGGATGGTCTTCGTGGAGGGCTCCGCCGGTACGGGAATCCGGGCCCGCGCGCAACGCCGCGAGCAGGTCGGCGATCCGCCCGCTCTGGAGCAGCGGCACCAGCCGCGTCACCGCGTCGTGCGGGAGGTCCCACCACGCCGCCGCGACGAGTGCCTCCACGGTCGCCGCGTCGAAGCGGTGGCGCACGACCTTGGCCGGGTTGCCCGCCACCACGGCGTAGGCCGGCACGTCGCGGGTCACCACGGCGCGGGCCGCCACCACGGCCCCGTGCCCGACGGTCACCCCCGAGAGGATCATGCAGCCCGATCCGAGCCAGACATCGTGCCCGATCACCACGTCGCCCCGGGAGGCGTGGAAATCCTCCGGCGCCGCGGCGTCCGGGAACAGCCCGCGCATCGCCGCGAAGGGATAAGTCGACGCCCAGTCGAGGCGGTGATCGCCGCCGAGCAGGATCTCGACCTTGTCAGCGATGGAACAATAGCGGCCGATCGTCAGCCGCCGCCCGCTCTCCGGGAAGCGGACTTTTGGACGCCCGTACGAATAAGCGCCTATGGAGAACCCGTGGGTCCTCGCCAGCTCGGCGAGGTGGATCCGGGTCTCGTTGTGCGGGTTGCGCCCCCTGCGCAGCCGGTGCAACAGACCGGTCATGACGCGAGCCCGCGCGATGCGCGACCGCGTCGTCCTCGGTGAAAAAGGTGAGCGGGAGCGTGGGCGATGGCCGATAACATGTCCGAGGACCTCAAGGCCGGGGCGCTCGTCTACCACCGCCTGCCCAAGCCCGGGAAGCTGGAGATCCAGGCGACCAAGCCGCTCGGCAACCAGCGCGACCTCGCCCTGGCCTACTCGCCCGGCGTCGCCGCGGCCTGCATGGCGATCCACGACGACCCGCAGCAGGCCGCCGAACTCACGGTGCGCCAGAACCTCGTGGCGGTGCTGTCCAACGGCACGGCCGTGCTCGGCCTCGGCGATATCGGCCCGCTGGCCTCGAAGCCCGTGATGGAGGGCAAGGCCGTCCTGTTCAAGAAGTTCGCCGGCATCGACGTCTTCGACATCGAGGTCGACCAGAAGGACGTCTCCAAGCTCGTCGACGTGGTCTGCGCCCTCGAGCCGACCTTCGGCGGCATCAACCTCGAGGACATCAAGGCGCCCGAGTGCTTCGAGGTCGAGGAGCAGTGCCGGGCCCGGATGAACATCCCGGTCTTCCACGACGACCAGCACGGCACCGCGATCATCGTGGCCGCCGCCGTCCTCAACGGCCTGGAACTCGCCGGCAAGAACCTGTCCGACGTCCGGATCGTCACGTCCGGCGCCGGCGCGGCGGCTCTGGCCTGCCTCAACCTCCTCGTGTCGCTCGGGGCGACCCGCGAGAACATCACGGTCACCGACATCAAGGGCGTCGTCTACAAGGGCCGCGCCGAGCTGATGGACCGGTGGAAGGACGTCTACGCCCAGGAGACCGACAAGCGGACGCTCGCCGAGGTGATTCCGGGGGCGGACGTGTTCATCGGCCTGTCGGCCGGCGGCGTGCTCAAGCCCGAGTACCTGAAGGAGATGGCCGAGAAGCCGCTGATCATGGCGCTCGCCAACCCCTACCCGGAGATCATGCCGGATCTGGCCGAGAAGGAGCGGCCGGACGCCATGATCTGCACCGGCCGGTCGGACTTCCCGAACCAGGTCAACAACGTCCTGTGCTTCCCCTACATCTTCCGCGGGGCGCTCGATGTCGGCGCTCACAAGATCAACGAGGAGATGAAGAAGGCCGCCGTCAAGGCGATCGCGGGCCTGGCCCACGAGACCACCTCGGACGTGGTCGCCCGCGCCTACGGCGGCGAGGCCCGGCCGTTCGGACCGAAATCCCTGATCCCGAGCCCCTTCGACCCGCGCCTGATCCTGCGCATCGCCCCGGCGGTGGCCAAGGCCGCGATGGATTCCGGCGTCGCCGGCCGGCCGCTCCCGGACCTCGACGCCTATGTCGAGAGCCTCGACCGGTTCGTGCACCGGTCCGGCCTGATCATGAAGCCGCTGTTCTCGAAGGCGAAGGCCGAGCCCAAGCGCGTGATCTACGCCGAGGGCGAGGACGAGCGCGTGCTCCGCGCCGTCCAGGCGATCGTCGAGGACAAGGTCGCCCTGCCGATCCTGGTCGGCCGGCCGCGGGTGGTCGAGACCCGCCTGAAGCGCTTCGGCCTGTCGATGGTGCACGGCCGCGACTTCGAGCTGATCGATCCCGAGGACGATCCCCGCTACCGCGCCTACGTCCAGACCTACCTGGAAGTCGCCGGTCGCCGCGGCATCACGCCGGACGCGGCCCGGACCCTGGTCCGCACCAACAACACGGTGATCGGCGCCATCGCGGTCCGCCGCGGCGAGGCCGACGCGCTGATCTGCGGCCTGGAGGGCCGGTTCGAGACGCGCCTGCGCATCATCCGCGACGTGATCGGGCTCGCGCCGGGCGTGGAGCAGTGCGCCGCGATGAGCCTCGTGGTGACGCATAACGGCGCCTACTTCCTGGCCGACACCCATGTCCGCCAGAACCCCACCGCCGAGGAGATCGCCGACGTGGCGCAGGCCTGCGCCAGCCACGTCAGCCGGTTCGGGATGACGCCGAAGATCGCGCTCCTCAGCCACTCGGATTTCGGCCAGTCGGATTCGCCCTCCGCGATGAAGATGCGCGACGCCCTCGCGCTCCTGCACACGCGGAATCCCGAGCTGCAGGTCGACGGCGAGATGCAGGCCGATTCCGCCCTCAACGAGATGGTGCGCGAGCGCGTCCTGCCGGGCTCGCGCCTCAAGGGCGCGGCCAACGTCCTGATCTTCCCGAATCTCGACGCCGCCAACATCGCCTTCCAGTTCGCGAAGGTGCTGGCGGACGCGCTGCCGGTCGGCCCGCTCCTGATCGGCCCGGCCAAGCCCGCCCACATCCTGACGCCGTCGGTGACGGCGCGCGGCATCGTCAACGTCACGGCCGCCGCCGTGGTCGAGGCCCAGGCGGACGAGGCCGTCGCGCGCGCCGAGGAGGGCGGCGTCGGCATGCTCTCGGAGTGAGGGGCGCCCGTCGGCGGCCGCCAGCGTGGCCGTCGATTTGCTTGCCCGCCCCGGGACCACGAAACCACCGGGAGACGACGCGATGTGCGCGGGCGACGATCCAACCTGCCACGCCTTCGAGGAGCACCGCCGCCGGTTCCGGCGGGATCTCGAGCCTGAGCGGCGCGCCTTCCTGAAGAGCGGCTTCGCGGCGACCGGCGCCGCGGCCGCGGCCCTCGCGGCCGGCGGTCCGTCGCTCGTGAGCCCGGCCCTGGCCCAGGCGAGCGGCGCCAAGATCGCCGCCACGGCGCATTACCACCTGCCGGCGAATGCCGAGACGGTCCACTGGGGCTTCTTCAGCCGCAGCCTCAAGCCCAAGGTCGAGATCGGCTCGGGCGACTTCGTCACGATCGAGACGCTCACCCACCAGGCGAGCGACGATGCCGAGCGCATGATCCAGGGCGATCCGGGCGCCGAGAGCGTCTATCTCTGGACCAAGGACAAGATGGGCGTCTCGCCCCGCGGAGCCGGCGCCATGGACGCCAAGGTCGGCCCCGGCGGTGGCCTCGGCGTGCACATCTGCACCGGCCCGGTGGCGATCCGCGGCGCCGAGCCCGGCGACGTCCTGGAGGTGCGCATCCTCGACGTCGCCCCCCGCCCCTGCGCCAATCCCAGGTACAAGGGACTGGCCTTCGGCAGCAACGCGGCGGCGTGGTGGGGCTACCACTACAACGACCTGATCACCGGCGATAAGCCCCGGGAGGTCGTGACCATCTACGAGGTCGACGCCACCGGCGAGCGCGACTGGGCCCGGGCGGTCTACAGCTTCCGCTGGCCGGGCGTGACCGACCCGTTCGGCGTCTCCCACCCGACCATCGATTATCCCGGCCTGCCGGTGGACCACACGAAAACCCAGAAGACCTTCGAGGTCCTGAAGGGCATCCGCGTGCCGATCCGGCCGCATTTCGGCACCATGGGCGTGGCGCCCGCCGAGGCCGACCGGGTGAACACGATCCCGCCGAGCTACACCGGCGGCAACATCGACAACTGGCGGATCGGCAAGGGCGCGACCCTCTACTACCCGGTGGCGGTGCCGGGCGCCCTGTTCTCCGTGGGCGATCCCCACGCCAGCCAGGGCGATTCCGAACTGTGCGGCACCGCGATCGAGTGCTCGCTCACCGGCACCTTCCAGTTCATCCTGCACAAGAAGGCGGACCTGCCCGGCACGCCGCTGGAGGCGCTCGACTTCCCGATGATCGAGACCCGGGACGACTGGGTTCTGTCCGGCTTCAGCTACCCGAACTACCTGCGGGATCTCGGTCCGGACGCGCAGAGCGCGATTTTCCAGAAATCCTCGATCGACCTCGCCATGCGCGACGCCTTCCGGAAGATGCGCCAGTTCCTGATGCACGCGAAGGGCCTCACGGAGGACGAGGCGATCTCGCTGATGTCGGTGGCAGTCGATTTCGGGATCACGCAGGTCGTGGACGGCAACTGGGGCGTCCACGCCGTGGTCAAGAAGGCGATCTTCTCCGATCGCGTCGCCTGACGCCTGACCCGCTCACGCGGCCTTCGCGGCTCCGGTCATCGTCATGAGGCCGGCGATGACCCGGTAGGTCTCGGTCCAGGCTTCCCGCACCTCCGGCGTGAAGTCCGGGCCGAGCCCCTGCTCCAGGGTCCAGAGCAGTGCCGCCCCGACCGCCTCGAAATGCGCCTGCAGCGCGCCGTAGCCGACGTGCCGGTCCCCGAGATCGCGCACGGTGGCGACGAGGGCCTCCGGCTTGTCGAGGTTGGCCACCGCCAGTGCCAGCATGGCGACGAGTTTGCGCTTCTGCGCGGTCATGTCGTCCGGGAAGAGCGACCGGACCTGTGGCGCGATGTCGAACAGGCGTCCGTAGAACAGCTCTGCCGCGGTGTCGCCGAGCGCCTGCACCGTCGCGAAGCTGCGCTGCACGATCGCGACCTGGGCGGCGGAGACCGCGTAAGACACGCGAACGCTCGCCAGGAACCGTTCGACCTCGGCGGTCAGTCGGTCCGACTGGTCCGACAGGGCAGAGGCCGCCGCGAGAACCTGGCTCGCGGCCAGGCCGGTGCCCTCCGCCGCCTGCGCGACGCCGGTCATGGTCGTGGTGACCTCGCCTGTGCCGGTGGCCGCCTGCCCGACGTTGCGGACGATCTCCTGGGTCGCCGCACCCTGTTCCTCGACGGCCGCCGCGATCGTGGTCGCCGCCCCGTTGATCTCGCGGATCCGCGCGGTGATCGCCGCGATGGCCTCCACCGCCTGCCCGGTGGACGCCTGCACCTGCGCGATCTGACCGG
The DNA here is from genome assembly GCF_050281105.1 of Methylobacterium sp. NPDC080182. Taxonomy (NCBI): domain Bacteria; kingdom Pseudomonadati; phylum Pseudomonadota; class Alphaproteobacteria; order Hyphomicrobiales; family Methylobacteriaceae; genus Methylobacterium; species Methylobacterium sp. NPDC080182. The sequence goes on along the minus strand of NZ_JBNNWO010000018.1, from coordinate 77,027 downwards.
AGATCTCGTCGGTGGCCTTGGCGGTCTGCGCGGCGAGGGCCTTCACCTCGGAAGCCACCACCGCGAAGCCGCGGCCGGCTGCGCCCGCGCGGGCCGCCTCGATGGTGGCGTTGAGCGCCAGCAGGTTGGTCTGCTCGGCGATCGACGAGATCAGCCCCACGACGGCACCGATCTGGTCCACGGCGCTGCTCAGGTCCTGGACGCGCGCGGCGGTCCGGTCGGCCTCGGCCGCGGCCCTCTGCGCGAGATCCGCCGACCCGTCGGCCTGCCGCCCGATCTCCTGGACGGAGGTGCCGAGCTCCTCCGCGGCCGCCGCCACGGTGTTGACGTTGCTCGAGGCCCGCTCGGCGGCGGCCGCGACCGCCGTCGACTGCCCGGCCGTCTGGGTGGCCGTCGCGGTCATCGTCTGCGCCGTGACCTGCAGGGCGTTGGCCGAGGACGCGACCGAGCCGATCATGCCTCCGACGGCCTCCTCGAACCGTTGCGCCATCTGGCGCAGGCTGTCCCGGCGCTGGTCGTCGGCGTCCAGCCGCGCCCGCTCGGCCCCGGCCTCGAGGTCGCGCGTGCGGATCAGATTGTCCCGGAAGGCCTGCACGGCCACCATGATCGGCGCGAACTCGTTCCGGTACGCTTGCACCGGGACGGCGACGGCGGTGTCGCCCCCCGTCAGCGCGCGCATCGCGGTGGCGATGATCCGGAGGGGGCGCAGCACGCCCCCGAACAGAGCCATGAGGCCCAGCCCGACGAGCAGCAGGACGGCCAGCAGCGCCGCGGCACTGTGCAGGAGAACGCGGTCCGCCTGCGCGGCGATGCTCTCGGCCCGCGCCACCATCTCGGCGAGGGCGGCATTAGCGAGATCGACGATCGTCATCTGCTCGACGCTGTTTCGCTTACGGAGGTCTTGGAACGTGATGGGGGACGCGCGATGCTGGCTCAGGGCGTCGAAGATCGCGCGCGCCGCCTCCGCCGCCTCGCCCTCGAAATTGCTGCGCTTGGCCTTCTCGAACGCGGACCGCACGGCGTCCGAGCTCTGGGCGGCGGCCTCGCTGGTGCTCGACCACGCCGACTGGACCCGCGCCCGCTCCTCGGCCGCCGCCACGGTCTCGGGCAGCGACCACGACGTTCCCGCCGCCAGCGAGGTCTGCACGCGCAGGGCGACGTTCCCGATCGCGACACGGGTCGCCCAGGCAGACCGCTTGAGGACGAGGTAGTGCTGCAGGACGGCGTCGGAGCGCGGAATAGCCGAATCCACGGCGTCCGTGGTCGCCGTCAGCGCGTCGAGAAGTTCCTGAAAGGCCGTCAGCACGGCGGGCAGCAGCGCCGGGTCCCGCTTCGGCTTCGGTACGCGCAGGGCTTCATCGATCCGGGGGCGGAGCAGGTTCACGGCGTCCTGAGCCGCGTTGAGCCTCGCCATCGTCGCCGTCACGGAGGGCAGATCCCGGTTCCGCAGCAGGTCCTGAACGCTCGCGAAGCCCGCGACCATCGCGTCCCGGTTCGTCGCGTAGGCCTTCAGGCTCTCCGGGTCGGCGGACGCATCCCCGCTCAGGGCGAGCGCTGCCCCCCGCTCGAGGCGTGTCGGCAGGATCGTCCCGAGCAGCTGGCGACTCGCGCGGGTCAGCGTGACCGCGTCCCGGGCCTGTCGCGCCTGAAGACGCGCGTCGAGCAGAGCATTCCCCGCGTAAGCCAGTAACATCATCGCCATTGCGAGTATCGTCGTGCACATGACGACTCGAATCGAGACGTAGCCAAGCCATCTCATCGCGTGAACATTCCGATGTGCGAGTGGGATCTGCGTGTTGCTCGCATCATAGGGCGAACGGCGCGCGCGTTCACGCTGCCGCTCGGCAGTGTTCGACAGTCTATCGCGCCGACATATTTCGTGGGCGGCGCGCTTTATTCCGGATTCAGAGGAGAATCGACATCAACCAATAAAAAAGTTGGCTTCGTGAATTAAGCCGACGTTACCGCGGCGATCTCGGTCGGCAGGCGCACGCTCACCGTTCCGGCGGCGTGCGGTGAGCGCCGGTGCGACGGTCACGAGGCCGCCGTCGGCCTCGGCACGCGTGAGCTCTCCCGCGCGACGGGCCCGGGCCATCGTGCGAGACCGGACCGCGGCGACGAGCGAGGCCCTGCCCGGGTTCGGCGCCCGCGCCGCGCGGATCAGGGCGCGTCGTCCGCGAGCTCGACCCGCCCGTCCAGGCCGATGATGCGCCCGAGGCCGCGGACGCGGTTCAGCAGGCGGTCCCCGTTCAGGGCCTCCCAGTCCCGCGGCAGGCGCAGCACCACCCGGCCCTCCTCGACGGTGAGCGGCGCCCGTCCGAGGGCGCCGTCCATGCCGGCCGAGATCGGGAAGGCGATCCGGAGCAGGGCGCCCAGGAGGCGGGCGCGCTCGAACAGGCGCGGACCGGCCACGCTCCGGAGCATCGGGTTCGCCTTCTCGGGGGCCAGGCCGGTGTGCCTCAGGGACACCGCCAGGGCGAGATAGGCCCGGCCCGGATGATCCACGCCGACGAACGCGGCATTCTGGATCACCGCGATGCTCTGCTCACCGCGGTAATCCGGATGCGCCCGCCAGCCGACGTCGGACAGCAGGCAGCCGGCGTGCCGCAGACGGCGCTCGTCGGTGGTCTCGTGGCCGTCCAGGGTCGCGACGAACCGGTCCGTCCAGGTGATCAGCTCCTCGCCGTGGCGGGGCGAGCGCGCGCGCAGAACATTGAATTCCGACGCCGAGGCCAGCAGCGGATCGATCAGACGGGTGTCGCGGTCGAGCTGCTCGAACAGCAGGCCCTCGCGCACGCCCGATGCCGAGATCGCCACCTCGCGGGGGCGCCCGACCCGGATGATCTCCTCGAGGACGACGGCGCCGTAGGCGAGGAGCGGGCGCCGCGCCTCGGAGATCGCGTCGACGTCCTGCAGCAGCGCCACGTCGGTCTGCTCGACGACCTGCAGGAAGCTGAGTTCGTCGGTGGGCTCCACCGTGTAGCCGTGCATCACGTGGACGGGGTAGCCGCGGGCCGCCTGATGGAGCCGCGCGATCGCCCGCCACGTGCCGCCGACCGCGTAGAAGGTCCGCCCGCGCAGGGTCTCGAGCTGCGGGGCGGCCTTGCGCATGTACTCGCGGACGATCTTGGCGGCCTTCTTGACCGAGCCGCCGGACAGGTCCTGCAGAGCGAGGCCGCCGAGGGGCATGGTCACCCCCTGTCCGACGACCGCCCCGCGGACGTCCACGAGCTCGAGCGAGCCGCCGCCCATGTCGCCCACGACGCCGTTCGGCGCGTGGAATCCCGAGACCACGCCGAGGGCCGACAGCTCGGCCTCGCGCCGCCCGGAGAGGAGCTGGATCTCCTGGCCACAGGCCGCCTCGGCGGCGCGGAGAAAGTCTGGACCGTTCTCGGCGTCCCGCGCCGCCGCCGTGGCGAGGACGTAGACCTGCCTGACGCGCATCGTCTGGCACAGCACCCGGAACCGCGCCAGGGCGGCGAGTGCGCGCGTCACCGCCTCCTCGTTCAGGCGGCCGGTCGTCAGGACGTTGCGGCCGAGGCCGCAGAGCACCTTCTCATTGTAGAGCGGCGTCGGCGCCCGGGTCAGTCCGTCGTACGCGACGAGGCGGACCGAGTTGGAGCCGATGTCGATGATCGCCACAGGATGGCGCGCGGTGTTGTCGATCGCCTCCGCGTCGTGCGCGAGGGTGAGGTTGGCAAGAGGGCTGCCCAAACGTCCGAGTCCTTCATCAGCCCGGCGCGCCGCCGGCGCGCCGTGCGGGAGGTTTAGCCCAGCGACGCCGCGCAGCGAAACTCAGCTGCGTTGGGCGCGGCGGCTCAGCGCCCGTGGGCTCGACTTCTTCGAGGCCTTGCCGCGCCCAGAGAGGCTGGGATTGGTCATGAAATACTTGTGGGCGTTGAACGGCTCCTCGCCCTCGGCGGGCTGGATCCGCTCGCAGCCGCCCGAGGCGAGGAGCCGCCAGCTCTGGCGGTTGTCGAGCAGGTTGGCCAGCATGATCTGGTCGAGCACCTGCTGATGCACCGTCGGATTCGTGATCGGCAGCAGCGCCTCGACGCGGCGATCGAGATTCCGGCTCATCAGGTCGGCGGAGGAGATGTAGACCGTTGCCTTAGGGTGCGGCAGCCCAACGCCGTTGCCGAAGGCGTAGATGCGCCCGTGCTCCAGGAACCGCCCGACGATCGACTTGACCCGGATCGTCTCCGACAGGCCGGGGATGCCCGGGCGCAGGCAGCAGATGCCGCGGACCACGCAGTCGATCTGAACACCGGCTGCCGAGGCATCGTAGAGCGCGTCGATGATCTGGCTGTCGACCAGGGAGTTGCACTTGATCCAGATGGCGGCCGGGCGCCCGGCCTTCGCGTGCGCGACCTCGGCCTCGATGTGCTCGAGGAGCTTGTTCTTGGCGGTCAGCGGCGAGACCGCCATGCGCTCCAGCTCGGCCGGCTCGGCGTAGCCGGTGATGAAATTGAAGATCCGCGACACGTCGCGCGCGATCGCGGGATCGGCCGTGAAGAACGACAGGTCCGTGTAGATGCGCGCGGTGATCGGGTGGTAGTTGCCGGTGCCGACGTGGCAGTAGGTGACGAGCTTGTCGCCTTCCCGCCGGACCACCAGCGACAGCTTGGCGTGGGTCTTCAACTCGACGAAGCCGAACACGACCTGCGCGCCCGCCTTCTCGAGGTTGCGCGCCCAGCGGATGTTGGCCTCCTCGTCGAAGCGCGCCTTCAGCTCCACGAGGGCGGTGACGGACTTGCCGAGTTCCGCGGCCTCGGCGAGGGCCGCCACGATCGGCGAGTTGGACGAGGTTCGGTAGAGAGTCTGCTTGATCGCGACCACGTTCGGGTCACGGGCGGCCTGCGCGAGGAACTGCACCACCGAATCGAAGGATTCGTAGGGGTGGTGGACGATGAAGTCCTTCTGCCGGATCGCCGCGAACACGTCGCCGCCGCTCTCCCGGATGCGCTCCGGGAAGCGGGGATTGTAGGGCTTGAACTTCAGGTCGGGCCTGTCGATGCCGACGACCTGGGACAGCTCATTCAGGGCCAGCATGCCCTCCACGAGGAAGATCGCGTCCGCGGCGATCTCCAGTTCGTCGGCGACGAAGCTGCGCAGATCCTCCGACATGCCCGCCTCGACCTCGAGACGGATCACGACGCCGCGCCGCCGCTGCTTTAGCGCCGTCTCGAAATGCAGGACGAGGTCCTCCGCCTCCTCCTCGATCTCCAGGTCGGAATCGCGGACCACGCGGAACGCGCCGCTGCCCTTGACGAGGTAGCCCGGGAAGAGCCGCCCGGTGAACATCCCGATCACCTGCTCGATGGTGATCAGGCGCGCGGAAGTCTCGCTGTCGCTCACCGGCAGGCGCACGAAGCGGTCGATGACGCCCGGCAGCCGGATCAGCGCGCGCAGCAGCCGGCCGTCCTTCGGCCGCACCAGCATCAGCGCGATGGTCGTGCCGAGATTTGGGATGAACGGGAACGGGTGGGCCGGATCGATCGCCAGCGGCGTCAGGACCGGGAAGACGTGGTTGAGGAAGTACTCCTCCAGCCAAGCCGCCTGCTCGGCCGTGAGGGCCGCGGGCTCGACGATGTCGATGTCGCTCGTGTGCAGCTCCGTGCGCAGTTCCCGCCAGCGGGCCTGCTGGTCGGCGGCGAGGCGCGACACCTCGGCGCCGATCCGGACGAGTTGCTCGGACGGCGACAGGCCGTCCTGCGACGGGACCGTGATCCCCGCCCGGACCTGATCGATGAGGCCGGCGACGCGGACCATGAAGAATTCGTCGAGGTTGTTGGCCGAGATCGACAGGAAGCGGAGGCGCTCCAGGAGCGGGTGGTTGGGGTTCGACGCCTCTTCCAGCACCCGCCGGTTGAACTGCAGCCAGGACAGCTCGCGGTTCACGTACCGCTCCGGTGAGTGGCGCAGGGTTCGCCCGGCTTCCACCACCGGCTCGCGGGCCGCGCCGACCGGCGGCTCCGCGGGAGTCGCGGCCGCCGAGGCCGGCCACTCGTCGTTGGCGTCCGGAATGGCTTCCGCCGGAGCCGCCGCCCCCGCGACCGGATCGGCCTGCAGGCGCTTGGGCGCGACCGCCCGCCGCGTCGCCGGACTGGCCGTCGCGCGCCGACGGGGCTCGGGCGCCTCATCGGCGGCGTCGCGGTCCACGGGCTTCTGCGTCGATTCCATCCCGGATCCCTGTCTCTGCTCCTCGCGGCGGCGGAGCGTGTATCACCCTAGACCGGCGGCCTTCACGACAGTTTCGTGACGGCCACTGCATTCCTCCTTCAGGCGTTCGGGTCCGGCTCGTCCTCCAGCCCCATGCGGCGCAGGACGGCCAGCGCGAGCGGCCGGCTGATGCGGCGGCCGCGGCCGAGGGCGTCGCGGTCCAGCTCGGCGACGACGTCGCGGGCTCGGCCCAGCGACCGGTCGATCCGCAGGGCCAGCGCCTCGATGACGCCGAGATCGACCACCAGCTGCCGGTCCACGAACAGCTTGACCAGGACGGCACGCAGGAGCGCGTCGTCCGGCGCCTCGATGGCGATGCGCGGCGCGAGGCGAAGCCGCGAGCGCAGATCCGGCGTCGTGAGGCCGAGGGCGTCGATACCCGTGGCGCTGGTCAGCAGAACCGGGCAGCCTCGCTCGCGGGCGCGGTTGAGCAGGTGGAACAGCGCCGCCTCGTCGCGCCGCTCCGCCCGATCGATGTCTTCCACGACCAGCGCCCCGTTGGAGACGAGGTGCTGGACCGCGTCGGCACCCAGCTCGGCGGCCGGGAGGGTCCAGGCATGGGCCCGCTCGGCCCAGATCGCCGCGAGGTGGCTCTTGCCGCTGCCGGAGGGACCGGTGAGGACCAGGACACTGTCGGGCCAGTCCGGCCACGCCTCGATCAGCGCGTAGGCGGCCTCGTTGGCCGGTCCGACGAGGAAATCCTCGCGCCCGTAGCGGGGGTCGAGCGGCAGGTCGAAGGCCAGCTGCCGGGGTGGGGCGTTCTCGCGCATAGGCCGCTCAGGATCATCCCGCGCCCGCGGAGGTCAAGGCCGAAGCGTCCTTGCCCTCATGCTCGATCAGGATCGGCTGCCCGGCGTGGTAGAGGCGGCTCTCCAGGTAGCGGGCCAGGGCGAAGCGGACCAGCACGCCGATCGAGGCCGCGATCGGGACGGCGAGCAGCAGCCCGACGAAGCCGAACAGCGTCCCGAAGGCGAGCAGGGCGAACATCAGCCAGACCGGGTGCAGCCCCGTGGAATCGCCGACGAGCTTCGGCGAGATGACGTTGCCCTCCAGGAACTGGCCGACGAGGAAGACGGCGACGGTCAGGCCGAGATGCAGCCAGTCTCCGGAGGGCCAGAACTGGACGAGCGCGACGCCCACGGAGAGCATGAAGCCGGTGAGCGTGCCGACGTAGGGGATGAAGGTCAGGAACCCGGCGATCAGGCCGATCAGCACGCCGAAGTTGAGGCCGACCAGCCAGAGGCCGACGGCGTAGAAGCTGCCCAGGATGAGGCAGACCAGGGTCTGGCCGCGGACGTAGCCGGTGACCGCTCCGTCGATCTGGCGCGCCAGCTCGCGCACCGTCGCCCGGTGCCGGGGCGGCACCCAGCCGTCGATGGCGGCGACCATCCGGTCCCAGTCGACGAGAATGTAGAAGGCGACGACCGGCGTCACGACCAGCAGGGAGGCGATCGAGATCAGCGCCTGGCTGCCCGACCAGAGCGATTTCAGGAAGGCCAGGAGCCACGTGCCGGCCTGGGTGGCGAGCGTCCCCACGGAGGATTGCAGCTCGTTGAGGACGTTCGCGCCGCCGACGCGCTCGAGCAGGGTCCCGGACCGCTCGGCGATGATCGCCTGGAGCCGCGACACCATTCCGGGCAGCGCGTTGACGAGCGCCACGACCTGGTTGGCCGTGAGCGGAATCAGGATCAGCAGCGTCACGACGAGGACGACGACGAACAGCGCCAGGATCAGCAGGCTCGCCGCCAGCCGCCCGAGGCCGAGCCGCTCCAGCCGATCTGCCAGGGGGTCGAGGAGGTAGGCCAGCGTGATGCCGGCCACGAACGGCAGCATCACCTCCCGCAGGAGGTAGACGATCAATCCCAGGGCCACGACAGCGGCCAGCCCGATCACAGCCCGTGCGCGCACGATGACGCTCCCCCCAGCAGCACACCACGCCAGCGGGCAGAGTGGGTATGCGGAGCGCGCCGATCAAGGCGCCGCCGGCACGACTCGCGCGGCGCGCGGGAAGCCGCTAGAGCGGGGCCAGTATTCAGCGAGGTGGCGCGGGCATGACGGCCAAGGACGGCAACGAGCCGAAGACGGGGCTGACCTACGCGGCGGCGGGCGTCGATATCGATGCCGGCAACGCCATGGTCGAGACGATCAAGCCGCTGGTGCGCTCGACCCGGCGCCCGGGCGCCGACGCCGAGATCGGCGGGTTCGGCGGCCTGTTCGACCTGAAGGCCGCGGGCTTCCGCGACCCGATCCTGGTCGCGGCCAACGACGGCGTCGGCACCAAGGTGAAGATCGCCATCGAGACCGGCCGCCACGACACGATCGGCATCGACCTCGTGGCGATGTGCGTGAACGACATCATCGTCCAGGGCGCCGAGCCGCTGTTCTTCCTCGACTACTACGCGACCGGCAAGCTGGTCCCCGGCGTCGGCGCCGACATCGTGCGCGGCATCGCCGAGGGCTGCCGGCAGGCCGGCTGCGCGCTGATCGGCGGCGAGACCGCCGAGATGCCGGGCCTCTACGACGGGTCCGACTACGACCTCGCGGGCTTCTCCGTCGGCGCCGCCGAGCGCGGCGCCCTGCTGCCGCGGCCCGGCATCCGGCCCGGCGACGTCGTGCTCGGCCTCCCCTCCTCCGGCGTCCATTCCAACGGCTTCTCGCTGGTCCGCCGGATCGTCGCGAAGACGGGTCTCCGCTGGGACGCGCCGGCCCCGTTCGCCCCGGGCCGCAGCCTCGGCGAGGCGCTGCTGGAGCCGACCCGGATCTACGTGAAGCCGCTGCTCGCGGCTTTGGGCGCCACCGACGGGATCCGGGCGCTCGCCCACATCACGGGCGGCGGCTTCCCCGACAACCTTCCCCGGGTCCTGCCGGACGAAGTCGGCATCGCCGTCGACCTCGATGCCGTGACCCCGCCGCCGGTCTTCGGCTGGCTCGCCCGCGAGGGCGGCGTCGCCGAGGCCGAGATGCTTCGGACCTTCAACTGCGGGATCGGCATGGTGGTGATCGCCGCCGCCGACGCGGTCGACGACGTCGACGAGGCCCTGACCCGGGCCGGCGAGACCCCGGTCCGCCTCGGACGGATCACGGCGCGCGGCCCCGAGCCGGTGACATTCAGCGGCCGCCTCGCCCTGTGATGGCGTCCGCCCGCAAGACCCGCGTCGCGATCCTCATCTCGGGGCGCGGCTCGAACATGCTGGCGCTGCTGGAGGCCGCGAAGGATCCCGCCTTCCCGGCCGAGATCGTGCTGGTCCTGTCGAACCGCCCGGAGGCCGCCGGCCTCGCCCGGGCGGCCGAGGCGGGCATCCCGACGCAGGCCATCGATCACCGGGCCTTCGCCGACCGGGCCGGTTTCGACGCCGCCGTCGACGCGGCGCTGCGGGCGGCCGAGGTCGACCTCGTCTGCCTCGCGGGCTTCATGCGGATCCTGACGACCGACTTCGTGGCGTCCTGGGCCGGCCGGATGCTCAACATCCACCCGTCGCTTCTGCCCCTGTTCAAGGGCACCCACACGCACCGGCAGGCGCTGGACGCGGGCGTGCGCCTGCACGGCTGCACGGTCCACTTCGTCGTGCCGGAACTCGACGCCGGACCGATCGTCGCCCAGGTTGCGGTCCCTGTCCGCCAGGACGACGATCCCGACAGCCTCGCCGACCGCGTGATCGTGCAGGAGCGGCGGCTCTACCCCGCGGTGCTCGCCCTGGTGGCGGGCGGCCGCGCCCGTCTGGACGGCGATCGCGTCGTGATCGACGAGAGGGCGCCAGACGGCGCTCTGTTCAGCCTCTAGGCGGCGGTAGAACGGGCGTTTCCATCCGCGCGAGCGGGGCGCCGCGATCCGGCCGCGCCACGCTCGCCATGTTCCGCCCGGGGCTGCTCCGCCGACGAAGACGGTGCGCGGACCCGGAGGCCTTCGAAGCTCTGGGCGCTCAGACCGGGCGCTGGAGCTTGCAGCTGTCCAGGGCGGAGAGCGCCTTAGCGCGGGCGGTGTCGTTGAAGTAGCCGGTGGTCCGGTAGGCCTCGATCTCGGAGGCGTCGAGGCTGCGCAGCGTCTGCCGCGCGTAGCAGCCGCAGGGGCGTTCCAGGGAGGCCTCGCTGGCGCTGGTCATGCGGGCCTGGACGACCGTGCAGGCGTGGCGCACGCGGCCCTCGAGGTTGGTCTTGCTGGCGGTCTTGAGAGCGGGGTCCGGCTCGTACTGCTGGAACGGGGCCGAGGATCCGCCCGCGAGGGCGGCGGTCGCGCCGAGGGCGAACAGGCCGGTCGCGATCAGCAGGGGCAGGCGGCGCATCGTCATGGTCGGGGTCGTCCGGGGGCTGAGATTGGCTAAGCTCGGCCGTTGGACGCTCCCGGGCTCCGTCCCGTCAAGGACGACCCGGTCACACAGGGCGGCATTCCCGGCGCCGCCGGGTACGGGGCGCGCGAATGGCGGGTCGGTGTGCCCAACCCGCCACCGCGCGTCGCCTCGCCTCAGGCGGCGATGTCGGAATCCTTGAAGAACTGCGCGATCTCGAGCTTGGCGTTCTCGGCGCTGTCGGAGCCGTGGACGGTGTTCTCGCCGACGGACTCGGCGAACTTCTTGCGGATCGTGCCCTCGGCGGCCTGGGCCGGGTTCGTGGCACCCATCACCTCACGGTACTTGGCGACGGCGTTCTCGCCCTCGAGGACCTGGACCACCACCGGGCCCGAGGTCATGAAGGTCACGAGCTCGCCGAAGAACGGGCGCTCCTTGTGCACCTCGTAGAACTTCTCGGCCTGCTCCTTGGTCATGCGGATGCGGCGCTGGCCGACGATGCGCAGGCCGGCCTCCTCGATGACGGCGTTGACCGCGCCGGTCAGGTTCCGCCGCGTCGCGTCGGGCTTCAGGATCGAGAAGGTGCGCTCGGTGGCCATGGTGCGTCCGGTCTGTCTGTGGAAAAGATCTGCGGCGCGCCGGCGATCCGGACACGCCGCGGCAGCGAGAATTTCGCTTCGGCGCCGGGCTTATAGCGGGCGCCCCCCGGTGCCTCAAGCGGCCCGGCGCGCCCGGGCGGGGCAAGCGCGGCCGTGGCTCTGCCGCAACACCGCCGAAAAATCGCCCGATTGCGGCGGCTCAGTCGCGCACCAACCGACTTCGTCCACCCCTCGGGCGCCCGCGGCGCCCCAATCCCGGAGACGAACCATGCGACTCGCTCTCAGCGCCAGCCTGCTTCTCGCCGGCCTCACCGCCGCCTCCGCCGACACGGGCAAGGACCCGTCCGGCACCTGGCTCACCGGCGACGGCCGCGCCAAGATCCGGATCGACCGCTGCGGCCCCGGCCAGAAGCTGGTCTGCGGCAAGGTCGTCTGGCTCAAGACGCCGACCTTCGACAACGGCGCCCCGCGCACCGACCTCAAGAATCCCGACCCGAAGAAGCGCGCCCGTCCGGTAATCGGTCTCCAGCTGATCGAAGGTCTGAAGCCGGACGACGCGAAGTTCACCGGCGAACTCTACAATATCGAGGAAGGCAAGATCTACACGGTCAGCCTCGAGCGGGAGAGCGAGGCCGAGCTCAACGTGTCGGGCTGCATGCTCAAGATCCTGTGCGGGTCGCAGACCTGGACCCGCGTGCCGGACGTGAACCAGCAGGCCGCCAACAAGAACTGAGCTTCGTCAGATCGCCGCGAGGCCGCGCTGCACCGCCGGCCTCGCCAGGATGCTCTCGAGCCACCGGGCGACGTTCGGGAGGGTGTCGATGTCGACACCCTGCTTGAAGTTGAGCTTCGCCCAGGTGAACGTCGCGATGTCGGCGACGGAGTAGTCCTCGGCCAGGAAGGCGCGCCCCTCGAGGCGCCGCTCCAGCACGCCGTAGAGGCGCTTGGCCTCGGCGGTGAATCGGTCGATCGCGTAAGGCAGCTTCTCGGGCGCGTAGATCTTGAAGTGGTGTGTCTGCCCGAGCATCGGCCCGAAGCCCGCCACCTGCCAGAACAGCCACTCGTCGACCGCCACGCGGGCGCGCTCGTCGGTCGGGTAGAACTGCCCGGTCTTCCGGCCGAGATACTGCAGGATCGCGCCTGATTCGAAGACCGAGATTGGCTGTCCGCCCGGACCGTCCGGATCGACGATGGCCGGGATCTTGTTGTTGGGCGAAATCGCCAGGAAGTCGGGCGCGAACTGCTCGTTCTTCGCGATGTCCACGGGAACGATGCGATAGGGGAGCCCGCACTCCTCCAGCATGATCGGGATCTTCCAGCCGTTCGGCGTACTCCATGTGTGGACGTCGATCGGCCGCCCGGACACCGCTGCCATGCTCTGCCTGCTCCTAGACCCGATCGTCGGCGGCGCGGTGGTCCTCCGCCGTTTCCGAATTGCTCCGGCAGTGAAGACGATTTCCCGGCCGCGCTCAAGGGCACCGCGCCCGTAGACGCGGTCGCACGGCGAAGCTGCGCCGGGGCTGGCGGCGGCGGCGCGGCCGGGCTTGCCGACGCCGCGGGAGAGCGGCGAGATTGCGGCTCGGGCGCCGGAACGGCGCCCGAGGGGGAACATCCGATGATCGATCGTCTCGTCAGGATCGCGGTCCTGTCCGCGCCGCTGCTCGCCGCCTGCCCGGCTCTCGCCAAGGAGCCACCTGCCAAGGAATCACCCGCTAAGGAAGCACCCACGAAGGCGCCGCCCGCCGCCGAGACGCCGGCCGCCAGGGCGCCGAGCCCGGGCCAGTCCGCCGCCCGCGATCGCCAGAAGACCTGCGGCACCGAGTGGCGCGCCCTGACCGACGCGCAGAAGGCGGCGCAGGGACCGAAATGGCCGCAGTACTGGAGCAAGTGCAACAAGCGCCTGAAAGGTGGCGACAAGGCCTGATCGGCTAGAACCGCGGGGCGTTCCGTTCGTTCGAACATCCGCGGCGGGTTGGCAGGAGGCACGAGGCGATGACGGACCCTTCTCCGTCCGGTCGGGCGGTGGACAGCGCGCCGCGCGGGGTCCGGCATGGCTGAGGCCCCCGTCGGCTCCGTTGCAGATCGCCGCTCCGAACCGCTCGGCGACCGCATCCTGGCGTTCCTCGATGCCTGGGTGCCGAAACCGGCCGCCTGGGCCTTCGCGCTGCGGATCTGGATCGCCATGATGCTGGCGCTGGCCGCCGCATTCTGGCTCCAGCTCGACAGCGCCTCGTCCGCCGCCACCTGCGTGGCGATCCTTGCCCAGCCCAAGCGGGGGCAGGCGATCTCGAAGGCGGTCTACCGCCTGCTCGGCACGCTCGTCGGCGCGGCGGTGGCGCTCGTCTTCATGGCGCTCTTCGGCCAGGACCGGGTGCTGCTGCTCCTCAGCTTCACCGTCTGGCTCGGCCTCTGCGTCTTCGTCGCCCAGTTTCTGCAGGACACGCGGGCCTACGGCGCGATGCTGTCCGGCTACACTGTGGCGATCATCGCGCTCGGCCAGATCGACGATCCGCAGGGGACCTTCGACGCCGCTGTGTCCCGCGTCGCCGCGATCGTGCTCGGCATCGTCGTGATCACCTTCATCAACGACGCCCTCGCCTCGCCGAGCACGTGGCGGGCGCTGCTGCCGCAGCTGCGCGCGGCCTGGGACCAGACGCGCGGCTACGCCCGCGAGACTCTGGCGTCGGGGGATCTCGGCGCCCCGCGCACCGCCGCGCTGATCCGCACCATCGCGCCGATGCGGGCCGATGCCAGCGCCATCGCGGGCGAGCTGGACGACGGCCGGTACCGCGCGGCCGGCGCGCGCAGCTGCATCGCCGCGCTCTACGTGATGGCGGCGTCGATCCGCGGCCTCGGGGCCGCGGCCGCGTCCCTGCGCGATCCGAGCCCGGCCGTCGCGGAGGCGATGGCGATCTGCCGGCGGGTGGCCGACGCGCCCGATCTCGACGCCCTCGACCGCGACGACGAGCGCCTGCGCGACCTGGTCGACGCGGCCATCCGCGACGGGACCCGTCCCCTCGACGAGGTTGTGGTGCTCCAGCGCGCCCTCGACTTTGTCTGCGCCGCGACCTTCGCGCAGGACGGCATCCGCGCCGTCGCCGACGGCCACAGGCCCCTGCGCGACGCCGAACTGCCGACGCACCGCGACTTCCCCGTCGCCCTCCGCGGCGCCCTGCGGGTGGCCCTGAGTTTCGCGGTCACCGCCGCCACCTTCGCGGCGCTCGGCCTGCCCCAGGCCTCGTTCGCACTGGTCCAGGTGGCCGCCACCGCGGCACTGTCGTCGATGACGCCGGACCCGAAGAAGTTCGCGAACGGCGTCGTCGTCGGCATGACGCTGGCCGCCGCCCTGGCGGGCATCGCCCGGTTCGCGCTCCTCAACGGTGTCCAGGGCTTCCCGATGCTGGCGCTCGTGATGGCGCCGGTGATCTTCCTGGGCTGCTTCCTCTCGCTGAACCCGAAGACCTTCGGAGTCGGCTTCATCCTGATCGTGTTCTTCCCCGTCCTGCTGGGGCCGTCGAACCCGCAGACCTACGACGCCCTGAGCTTCCTGCTGAACGCGTTCCTCGTCGTCGTGGCGGCCGTGATCCTGTCGATCATCGTCCGCCTCATCTTGCCGATCTCGCCGGCCCAGCAGCGGGTCTTCGCCCTCGGTTCGGCGCGGCGGGCGCTCGCCGACGCCCTCGTCGGCCAGGGCGGCGACGCCACCACCCGCACGAGCCTGAATGCCGACCGGCTGTTCCAGTTCGCCGCCTACAGCTCGGGGAGCGCGGCGGTGCGGCAAGCGAACCTGCACCACGCCTTCGCCCTCGCCCGCCTGGAGGCCGCCGCCGCCCGGGCCCACGCGGAACTGCGCCGCCTCTGGTCGGTCGGAGCCCTGCGCGGCGCGATCCCGCGGGCGCGGGACGCCCTCGCGGCAGGCGACGATCGCGGGCTCGAGATGGCGGCGCGCGACCTGATCCGCGCCGCCTCCAGCCAGGACCGGGCGGTGCGGCTCACGACGGCCCGTGCCGCCAGCGACCTCGTCACCGCGTCGCGGACCATCGCCCGCCACAGGCGATTCCTCCAACGCCTCGACATCGCGCTATTCTGATTGCCGCTTCTTCCGGGGTAACCATGCACGAGGACATCCATGTCGGCGGGGTGCTGGTCACGGCCTTCGTCGCTTACGCGCTCGCCGCGTTCGTGATCCTGGTCGTCCTTCGCCTCGTCTTCGCCCGCATCCGCTGCAGCCGCTACGTCGCCAACGCACCGCTCGCCGAAGCCGGCCTCTACGTCTGTGTCCTCGCCCTCCTGATCGCGTTCATCTGATGCCCGACACGACCGCCGACGAGGACGATCCGAAGTCCGCCGCCCGCGACGGCGCGCCCGGGCGGAGCGACCCGCTGCCCGCAGTGCCGCGCCGGGGCCGGGCCGCCAAGGTGTTCCGCCTCGCGGCCACCGGCGTGATCCTGCTCGCGGCGATCCTGGCGGGAGCCTTCGTGTGGGAATTCTACGTGGCGGCGCCCTGGACGCGCGACGGCACGGTCCGGGTCCAGGTCGCCAACATCGCCCCGCAAGTCGCCGGTCAGATCGTCGAGGTCCGGGTCCAGGACAACCAGAACGTCCGCAAGGGCGACGTCCTCTACGTCATAGACCCGGTCGATTTCGAGGTCGCCGTCACCTCGGCGGATGCCGAGGTCAAGAATCGCGAGGCCGATCTGCAGGTGAAGAACGCCGAGTCGGCCCGGCGCCAAGCGCTCTCGACCGTGTCGACCTCGATCGAGGAGAAGCAGCGATTCGCAGGCGCCGCGAAGATCGCCGAGGCGTCGCTGGAGAGCGCGCAGGCGCAGCTGCGGCAGGCCAAGGTGAATCTGGAGCGCACCCAGGTGAGGTCGACCGTCAACGGACGGGTGACCAACCTGCTGATGCGGGTCGGCGACTATGCCCGGACCGGCACCTCGAACATCAACGTGGTCGACACCGACTCCTTCTGGATCGACGGCTATTTCGAGGAGACCAAGATGTCCAACATCCGCGTCGGCGACCCCGCCGACGTGAAGCTGATGGGCTTCGATCCGCACCTGACCGGCACGGTCCACAGCATCACGCTCGGCATCTCCACGGCGAACGCCGCCGCCAGCACGCAGGGGCTGCCGGACGTCAACCCCGTCTACACCTGGGTGCGCCTCGCCCAGCGGGTGCCGGTCCGCATCCGCATCGACCACGTCCCGGCGGGCGTCCCGCTCATCGCCGGCATGACCGCGACGGTGTTCGTCAACGGCGGCCGCGGCCCGGCACCGAGCTGGTTCATGGACCTGCGCGACCGCGTCTCCGGCCTGGCAAAGCCGGCGGCCAGCCCCACCCGGGAGGCCGACCGGCGCTGAATCGCCGCGCGGACGCGACCCGGTTGGCGGGGGCGCGGTTTCCCGGACACGCATCCGCGCCGGAGATCACGATGAACCGACTGCTCGCACTGGCCACCGTCCTGCTGGCCGCGGGACCGGCCGCGGCCGCGCCCCCGCGGGCCGCGGTATTCGATTTCCAGTTCTCGAACCTATCACCGGTGCCGGGTGACGCCGCCGACACCGCGCGGCTGAAGCGGGTCAGCGCCGAACTGCGCGACCTCCTCCAGAAGAAGGGCCTGTTCGTCGTGGTCTCGACCGAGCCGGTGCGGGACGAGGTCACCAGAAGTGCCGACTTGCGCCGCTGCAATGGCTGCGCGGATGACTTCGCCCGCAAGCTCGGCGCGGATGTCGCGATCACCGGCGAGGTGCAGAAGGTCTCGAACCTGATCCTCAACCTCAACGTCTACGTGAAGTCCCTCACCGGCGACGCGCCCGAGAAGGCCTACAGCGTGGATCTGCGCGGCGACACGGATGAGTCCTTCGACCGCGGCATCCGCTTTCTGGTCGAGAACAATATGGGCGCCGGCAAGTAGCTTGCGGGCCAATCAATATTTCGCAGCGCCACGGGATCGATCCAAGTGATTGAGCTCGCACGCGCTGCGGTGCGGCGGCGGGGGCAAGTGGATCGAAAAAGCCTTTTGCCGAGAAAATAGCTATTGACCGACTTGGAGGACGGGCGCAGTCTCCATCTGTGCTTAGCGAGAGCGGGCACGGACCGGCACGAAATCTTGACGCGATCAGGTTTCGCAGCGGTGTCGGTCGTCGGAAGCTGGAGGAGACAGGGATGACTCCACCGCAGCGGAATGCCGCCTAGACGGTTCAGGGACAGGTTCGGCCCGAGACCTAGCGGCACAACACGAACAGCCGGACGGACGCGGCTCCAGGGGCGCAGAAGCGGCCACGCATGGCACGCCTTCGAATGCGCGAAAGGCCCCACTTCGAGCCGTTCCGCCGCGGTTTCTCTTCGAGGATCTGTTCGTGGCCCACCTGCCCGGCATCGCCGCGGCGGGATCTCGTCGTGGCTTTGGCGAGCATGGGACTGGCCGGCGATTTCGAAGCGACGGCCATCCGATCCCGGCACTCATCCTGAGGCCGGGCGCGGACTGGCCGCTCGCCGCGGAAGCCTCACTCGATCCCGAGCTTCGCCTTGAGCAGCGCGTTCACCGCCGCGGGGTTCGCCTTGCCGCCGGTGGCCTTCATGGTCTGGCCGACGAACCAGCCGAGCAGGGTCGGCTTCTCTTTGGCCTGGGCGACCTTGTCGGGATTCGCCGCGATGATCTGGTCCACCGCCGCCTCGATGGCGCCCGTGTCGGTCACCTGCTTCATGCCGCGGCTCTCGACGACGGCGCGCGGGTCGCCGCCCTCGGTCCAGACGATCTCGAACAGGTCCTTGGCGATCTTGCCGGAGATGACGCCCTCGCCGATCAGGTCGATGATCGCGCCGAGCTGGTCCGCCGAGACCGGGGTCGCGTCGATGGACAGACCCTCCTTGTTGAGGCGCCCGAACAGCTCGTTGATCACCCAGTTGGCCGCGGCCTTGCCGTCCCGGCCCTTCGCCACCGCCTCGTAGTAGTCCGCGGAGGCGCGCTCGGCGACCAGCACGCCGGCATCGTAGGGCGAGAGGCCGAACGCCGAGACGAACCGCGCCTTCTTGGCGTCCGGCAGCTCGGGCAGCCCCTCGGCCAGGGCGTCGACGTAGGCTTGGTCGAATTCCAGCGGCAGCAGGTCCGGATCGGGGAAGTAGCGGTAATCGTGCGCCTCTTCCTTCGAGCGCATCGAGCGCGTCTCGCCCTTGGTCGGGTCGAACAGGCGCGTCTCCTGGTCGATCTTGCCGCCGTCCTCGAGGATGGCGATCTGGCGCCGCGCCTCGGTCTCGATCGCCTGCCCGATGAAGCGGATCGAGTTGACGTTCTTGATCTCGCAGCGCGTGCCCAGCGGCTCGCCGGGGCGGCGCACCGAGACGTTCACGTCGGCGCGGAGCGAGCCCTTCTCCATGTCGCCGTCGCAGGTGCCAAGGTAGCGCAGGATCGTGCGCAGCTTGGTCACGTAGGCCTTCGCCTCCTCGGAGGAGCGCAGGTCGGGCCGGGAGACGATCTCCATCAGCGCCACGCCCGACCGGTTGAGGTCGACGAAGCTCCGGGTCGGATCCTGGTCGTGCAGCGACTTGCCCGCATCCTGCTCGAGGTGCAGGCGCTCGATGCCCACGGTGATCGAGGCGCCGTCGGCCAGGTCCACCAGAACCTCGCCCTCGCCGACGATCGGGTCCTTGTACTGCGAGATCTGGTAGCCCTGCGGCAGGTCCGGGTAGAAGTAGTTCTTCCGGTCAAACACGGAGCGCAGGTTGATCTTGGCCTTCAGGCCGAGGCCGGTGCGCACCGCCTGGGCGACGCACTCGGCGTTGATCACCGGCAGCATCCCGGGCATCGCGGCGTCGACCAGCGAGACGTGGTCGTTCGGCTCGGCCCCGAACTCCGTCGAGGCGCCGGAGAACAGCTTCGCCCGGCTGGACACCTGGGCGTGGATCTCCATGCCGACGATCACCTCCCAGTCGTGGAGGCCGCCCTTGATCAGCTTCTTGGGGTCGACGGGTGCGTTCATGGTCGGTCCGAAAGGCGGCTGGCGTTCGAGGCGTCGCCGTCTTCGCGAGCGCAGCGAAGCGATCCAGGGAAGCGCGAGGCTTCCAGGCGTTGCACCGCCGGATCGCTTCGCTGCGCTCGCAGAGACGGCGGAGGCGCCGCATGCGTCGAGCGAGAGATTTTCTAGGAGGCCCCTGCCCGCAGGGTCAAGCGCGGCGTCCGACCGCCTGCCGGGCGCCGTAGCCCACGACGGCCCAGAGCAGGGCCGCGACGGCGCGGACCGGGAAGAAGGTCGGGCCGTCGCGGGTGATCGGCGCCGGCCACGGGATGCCGGCCGCGCTGACCGCGTAGGAGAACAGCACCGAGAAGCCGAGCGCCGCGATCGCCGCGATGAAGACCTTGCCGAACTGGCTGGCGGTCCAGCCGAGATAGACCGCCACCACGATCAGCGCCGGATCGAACGCGGCCCAGATCCAGACCGTCCAGGGATAGTACGGGACGGTCATGACCACCACGGCTCGGGCAGGACGGTGCGACCGGCCGCGTCCTCGATCACCTGGGCGACCGCGAACAGCGTCTCCTCGTCGAAGGGCCGGCCGATGAGCTGGAGGCCCAGCGGGAGGCCCTGGCCGTCGAGACCCGCCGGCACGGCGATGCCCGGCAGCCCGGCCATGTTCACCGTCACGGTGAACACGTCGTTGAGGTACATCTCCACCGGGTCGGCCGAGGCCTTCTCGCCGACGCCGAAGGCGGCCGACGGCGTCGCCGGCGTCAGGATCGCGTCGACCCCGGCCGCGTAGGCGGCCTCGAAGTCGCGCTTGATCAGCGTGCGGATCTTCTGCGCGCGGACGTAGTAGGCGTCGTAGTATCCGGCCGAGAGCACGTAGGTGCCGATCATGATCCGGCGCTTCACCTCGCGGCCGAAGCCGGCAGCGCGTGTGTTCTCGTACATCCCGGCGATGTCCTTGCCGGGCACGCGCAGGCCGTAGCGGACGCCGTCGTAGCGGGCGAGGTTCGACGAGGCCTCGGCCGGGGCCACGATGTAGTAGGCCGGCAGCGCGTAGGCGGTGTGCGGCAGCGAGATCTCCCGGATCGTCGCGCCGGCGGCCTTGAGCCACGCCGCGCCCTCGTCCCAGAGCTTCTGGATT
Source organism: Methylobacterium sp. NPDC080182 (assembly GCF_050281105.1). Classification (NCBI taxonomy): domain Bacteria; kingdom Pseudomonadati; phylum Pseudomonadota; class Alphaproteobacteria; order Hyphomicrobiales; family Methylobacteriaceae; genus Methylobacterium; species Methylobacterium sp. NPDC080182. Next base: position 56,815 of record NZ_JBNNWO010000018.1, on the reverse strand, counting down.
TCCGCGGGCATCCCGTCGACCCGGTACTCTTTCGGGATGCCGATGGTCAGGCCCTTCACGCCGCGCGACACGGCGGCCTCGAAATCGGGCACCGCGAGGTCGGCGCAGGTCGTGTCCCGGGCGTCGGCGCCCGCCATGGAGCCGAGCAGGATGGCGCAGTCGCGCACCGTCCGGGCGATCGGGCCGGCCTGGTCGAGGGAGGAGGCGAAGGCCACCGTGCCCCAGCGCGAGCAGCGCCCGTAGGTCGGCTTGATCCCGACCGTGCCGGTGAAGGCGGCGGGCTGCCGGATGGAGCCGCCGGTATCGGTCGCGGTGGCGCCGAGGCAGAGGCGCGCGGCGACCGCCGCGGCGGAGCCGCCCGACGAGCCGCCGGGCACGATCGGCGCGTCCGATCCGGCGCGCCGCCAGGGCGAGACCACGTTGCCGTAGGCGCTGGTCTCGTTCGACGAGCCCATGGCGAACTCGTCGAGGTTCAGCTTGCCGAGCATCACGGCGCCGTCGCGCCACAGATTGGCCGACACGGCCGATTCGTAGTGCGGCTCGAAGGTCTCGAGGATCTTGGAGCCCGCCGTAGTCGTCACGCCGTGCGTGCAGAACAGGTCCTTGATGCCGAGGGGGATGCCCTCGAGCGGCCGCGCCTCGCCGGACGCGATCTTCTGGTCCGAGGCCTCGGCCATCGCCAGGGCGCGGTCCGGGGTCTCCCGGATATACGCGTTCAGGACGCGGGCCTTGGCCATGGCGTCCAGATGGGCCTGGGTCAGCTCGCGGGCCGAGATCCGCTTCGCCTTCAGGGCGTCGCGCGCTTCGGCCAGGGTAAGTTCGTTCGGATCCACGCTGTTCACGTCCCCGCGCGCGCCGCCGCGCGCCTGCCCGCCAGAAATCCGGTCCGCAAGGTCCGGGCCGTCCTCGGCCTACTCGACCACCTTCGGGACCAGGAAGTAATTGTCCTCGGTCTCGGGTGCGTTGGCGACGACGTCGGCGGCGCGGCCGCCCTCCGTGACGACGTCCTCGCGCTTCTTCATCGCCATCGGCGTCACCGAGGTCATCGGCTCGACGCCCGCGACGTCGACCGTGCCGAGCTGCTCGACGAAGGACAGGATGGCGTTCAGCTCGCCCTGCAGAGGCCCGACTTCGTCGTCGGTGACCGCGATCCGCGCCAGATGCGCGATGCGCCGAACCGTCTTCTCGTCGACCGACATGCCGTCCCGTTCGTCCCTGCCCGGGAGCGCTCTCCCGAAGTCGGTCGCGCTATAGCATCGGCGCTCGACGCGCCGCAACGCGGGTGGGCTATGCCGCGCCGCCCGCAGGGCGGCCGGCCGCGCGCGAGACCCGACTGACCGCGTGCTCGGCGCGGGCGTGCGACGGGCGGATCAGGTCACGACGTGGTGGGGCGTCACCGACATCTCGATGGTGATTCCCGGTTGCCGGACCGGCTGGATCATGGCTTGGGTGAAGCCCGCGACCAGCACCTCGAAGGCGAGGAGCAGCATCCAGCGGTGCTTGCGCGGCATCGCCCGCCGGCGGCCGGACGGAGCGGAAGAGGAGAGCTGGCCGTTCGTCGACAAGGCGGACCCCTACAGCGTGGTTTAACGGAACATTAACCTACCTAGACGCGAACGGCTACGCACGCACCGGGGGCGATCTGCGGAGGAGCCGAAGTCTGTGGACGGTGGAGCGGGAGCGATGTGGAAGACGGTCTTCGAGGAGCTCGCGCCGGGCTTCGTGCCGGACGAGGCGGCCCTCGACCGTGCGGCGGAGGCGCTGGGCTTCGCCCTGCCGGCCTCCTACCGCGACTTTTGCCGGACCTGCGGCGTCGGCCTCGCGGGCGGGCAGTTCCGCGTCGCCGTGCCGGCACCGTTCGAGGCCTGCGATCTGGTGAGCCAGGCGGCCCTCATCGCCCACAGCGTCGGCGCCGCGGTCGCCATGCTGGAGGACGGGGCGGAGCCGCACCGCTTCGACGTCGAGGGCGGCGACGCCGGCGTCGTCGAGCGCGCCTGCTTCTTCGGCGCGGGCGAGGACGGCAGCTTCCTGTTCTGGGACGTCACCGGGACCGACGGCGAGTACGACGTCTGGCTGCTGGCGCCTGACCTGGAGACGGTGCGGTTCGGCGGCGAGAGCCTCGACGACTTCTTCACCCGGGTCACGGCGCCGTCCGCGGCCCTGGTCCTGGGACCGGGCTCGGAGCCCCTCCCCGCCCGGTTCGAGGGCGTCACCGAGGCCATTCTGGCGCGCGCCGCGCGGGCGGAACCATGAATTTCGACGCGATCCGCGCCTTCGCGGCCGAGTCTCGCGGCGGCGCCCGCCTGATCGGCATCGATCTCGGCACCAAGACGATCGGCCTCGCCCTGTCGGATCTCGGCCGCCAGATCGCGACGCCGCTGGAGACAATCCGCCGGGTGAAGTTCACCCCCGACGCGCAGCGGCTCGCCGCCCTGTGCCGGCAGCACGCGGTCGGCGGCCTCGTCGTCGGGCTGCCGCTCAACATGGACGGGAGCGAAGGGCCGCGGGTGCAGTCGACCCGCGCCTTCATGCGCAACCTCGCGCCGATCCTCCCCCTGCCCCACGTCTTCTTCGACGAACGCCTCTCGACCGCCGTGGTCACCCGCGCGCTGATCGAGGCCGACGCCTCGCGGGCGCGGCGCGGCGAACTCGTGGACAAGCTCGCCGCCGCCTACATCCTCCAGGGCTGCCTCGACGTCATGCGCAACCTCGCGGACGCCGATGCGGACGACGATCCCGAAGAGGACTCCCTCAGCGGCTGACCAGCGAGACGGTGCCGCTGCCGTGGCGCTCGATCCGTCCGTCGAGCTCCAGTTCCAGCAGCACGCTCTGCACGGTCCGGGCACCGACCCCGGCGCTCCGCGCCAGCTCATCGGTGCCGACCGGGCTCGGGCCGAGCAGGGCCACGATCCGCGCCCGGTCGTCCTCGGCCTCGGGCGGCTCGTCGCGCGCGGGATTGTCGGCGGACGCGCCGTCGGCTCGCTCCGGTCCCGGGTCGAGAGCCGCGTCGAGCGCGATCTCGTCCCAGAAATCCGGCTGCTCGGCCAGGTCCGGCCGCCCGCGCGCCGGGGCTGCCTCGGCGTCCGGGCCGCGCTCGATAACGGGTCCCAGCACCTCCAGCACGTGGTCCACCTCGGAGACCAGGGTGGCGCCCTGGCGGATCAGGTCGTTGGTGCCCTCGGCGCGCGGGTCAAGCGGCGAGCCGGGAACCGCGAAGACCTCCCGGTTCTGCTCCAGGGCGTAGCGCGCCGTGATCAGCGAGCCGGAGCGGCGGGCGGCCTCCACCACCACCGTCCCGTAGGAAAGCCCAGAGATGATCCGGTTGCGCCTCGGGAAGTCCCGCCCCCGGGGCTCCCAGCCCATCGGCATCTCCGCGAGGACCGCGCCGCCCTCCGCCAGGATGGCCTCGACCAGGGTCGCGTGGCTCGCCGGGTAGATCCGGTCCTGGCCGCCGGCCATGACGGCGATCGTGCCGGTCCGGAGGCTCGCGCTGTGGGCGCGCGCGTCGATGCCGCGGGCGAGGCCCGAGACCACCGTGAGGCCTGCCTCGCCGAGCCCGCGGGCGAGCCGCTCCGTGAAGGCGAGCCCCGCCGACGATGCGTTCCGCGAGCCGACGAGGGCGGCGGCCGGCCGGTTGAGGATCGGTGCGCCGCGCAAGGCCAGAAGCGGAGGCGCCGCGTCGACCTGTGTGAGGAGCCGCGGGTATTCCGCCTCGCCGGTGGCGATCAGCCGGCCGCCGAGGCGGGTCAGGGCCGCCAGCTCGGCCTCGGCCTCAGCGCGGGTTGGTGGCACGATCCGCCGCCCCTGGCGGCCGGTGAGCTCCGGCAGGGCGTCAAGGGCGGCGGCCGCGCCGCCGAAACGGTTCACGAGCCTCCGGAAGGTGCGGGGGCCGACGCCCTCGGTCCGGATCAGCCGCAGCCAGTCGAGCCGCTGGGCCTCGGTGAGCTGCATCCACCACCCCCACACCTGCCCGAAGGTCGGCGCGGCGCGCCGGCACTCAGCCCTTCTGGCCGATGCGCCCCTCGGTGCCGGACGCGAGTCGGCGGATGTTGGGCGCGTGCTTCCACCATAGCAGCAGGCCGAGGAGCAGGAACAGCAACGCCTGCGTCGGGGCACCCAGCGCCCAGAGGACGAGGGGTGTGGCCGCGGAGGCGGCGAGCGCCGCCAGCGACGAGTACTTGAGCGCGAAGGCGAGACCGAGCCAGATCGCCGCGAACGCCGCGAGGGCGGGCGGGCTGAAGGCGAGGAGCACCCCGATGAAGGTCGCGACGCCCTTGCCGCCCTTGAAGCCCAGCCAGACCGGGAAGAGGTGGCCGAGGAAGGCGCCGAGCCCGGCCGCGAGCGCCGGGCCCTCGCCCAACTGCCGGGCGATCAGGACGGCCGCCGTGCCCTTGAGGGCGTCGCCCAGGAGCGTCGCCGCGGCGAGGCCCTTGCGGCCGGTGCGGAGCACGTTGGTGGCGCCGATATTGCCGGAGCCGATCGCCCGCACGTCGCCGAGGCCGGCGAACTTCGTGAGGATCAGCCCGAACGGGATCGAGCCCAGGGCGTAGCCGAGGGCGAGGCCGCCGAGGGCGGCCGGGGTCGCGAGATCGGGGGGCATCATGCGGCGGCCGCGAGGTCGTCGACCGCGTGGACGATCCGGCCACCGACCAGCGTCAGCACCGCCGCGCCCTGGAGGCGCGCCTCGTCGAAGGGGGAGTTCTTGGAGCGCGACTTCAGCCGGCGCTTGTCGAGGACGTAGGGGAGATCGGGATCGATCAGCACGAGGTCGGCGGGGGCGCCGACCGCCAGCCGGCCGGCCTCGCGACCGAGGATGCGCGCCGGATTCACGGTGAGCGCGGCGACGAGCTTGGGCAGCGCGAGGTCGCCGGTGTGGACGAGACGCATGGCGGCGCCGAACAGCGTCTCGATGCCCAGCGCCCCGTCCGCCGCCTCGGCGAAGGGCAGGCGCTTGGTCTCCACGTCCTGCGGGTTGTGGTCGGACACGATCACGTCGATCACGCCCTCGTCGAGGGCGCGCACCACCGCCTGACGGTCGGTCTCGTGGCGCAGGGGCGGCGAGAGCCGGCAGAAGGTGCGGTAATGGCCGATGTCGTTCTCATTGAGGACGAGGTTGTTCACCGAGACGCCGCAGGTCACCGGCAGGCCGTCCTGCTTGGCGCGGCGGACGATCTCCACCGAATCGGCGCAGGAGATCATCGCCGCGTGGTAGCGGGCGCCGGTCAGCCGCACGAGGCGGATGTCGCGCTCCAGCATCACGGTCTCGGCCTCGCGGGGGATGCCCATGAGCCCGAGGCGCGAGGCGAGCTCGCCCTCGTTCATGACGCCCTCGGCGACGAGGGCGGATTCCTCCACGTGCTGCACGATCAGCGCGTCGAAATCCCGGGCGTAGGTCAGGGCGCGACGCAGAACCTGGGCATTCGCCACGGCTCTGAGCCCGTCGGTGAACGCGACTGCGCCGGCCTCCTTGAGCAGGCCGAACTCGGTCATCTCCCGGCCGGCCAAGCCCTTGGTGATGGCGGCCGCCGGCAGGACGTTGACGCTCGCCGTGTCGCGGGCGCGGCGGAGCACGAAGTCGACGATGGCCGGCTCGTCGATCACCGGATTGGTGTCGGGCATGCAGACGAGCGTCGTAACGCCGCCCGCGGCCGCCGCGGCACTCGCCGAGGCCAGGGTCTCGCGGTGCTCGGCCCCCGGCTCGCCCACGAAGGCGCGCATGTCGATCAGCCCGGGGGTCAGCACGCGGCCGGCGCAGTCGACGCGCTTCGCGTCGGTTGGTGCGCCCGGCGCCGCGCCGGCGGCGATATCGGCGATGCGGCCGTCCCTCACCAGCACCGCGCCGGCGGTCTGGCGACCGGTCACGGGATCGAGGAGGTCGGCGTTCGCTAGAAGGTAGCTGCTCACTGGGGCGCCCTCGAGGAAGAGGCCGGGACGTCGAGGCGCATGGCGAGGCCGGCCGCCGCCATGTGCGCCTTCGCCTCGGCGACGCTCGCCTGACCGAAATGAAAGATGGAGGCCGCCAGGACGGCGCTGGCGCCGCCCTCGGCCACGCCGGCCACGAGGTCGTCGAGGCCGCCGACGCCGCCCGAGGCGATCACCGGCACGGTTACGGCATCGCTGATCGCCCGCGTCAGGGCGAGATCGTAGCCGGAGCGCGTCCCGTCCTTGTCCATGGATGTGACGAGCAGCTCGCCGGCGCCCTTCTCGGCCACCAGCCGCGCGAAGGCCACGGCGTCGATCCCGGTCGGGTCGCGGCCGCCATGGGTGAAGATCTCCCAGGCGGCCGGCGTGCCGGGGGGCGAGACGCGCTTGGCGTCGATCGCCACCACGATGCACTGCGCGCCGAACTTCTCGGCGGCCCGGGCCACGAGGTCGGGATCCTTCACCGCGGCGGTGTTGATCGCGACCTTGTCGGCGCCGGCGAGCAGCAGCGCGCGCACGTCCTCGACGGTGCGCACGCCGCCGCCGACGGTCAGCGGCATGAAGCAGGCCTCGGCGGTCCGGCTGACGATGTCGAGCAGGGTGCCGCGGGCCTCGCGGCTCGCGGTGATGTCGAGGAAGCACAGTTCGTCGGCGCCGGCCTCGTCGTAGACCTTCGCGGCCTCGACGGGATCGCCGGCGTCGCGCAGGCCCTCGAAGCGCACGCCCTTCACGACGCGCCCGTCCTTCACGTCGAGGCAGGGGATGATGCGGGTCTTCAGCACGGGCGGCGTCTCATGTCGCGAGCCTCTGGATATCACGCCGCCGGGCCGCGCGCCGCAGCGATCGCCGCCAGGGCCGCCTCCGGATCGATGCGGCCGTCGTAGAGTGCCCGGCCGGTGATCGCGCCCGCGATCAGGGCGCAGTCGGGCTGCAGCAGCCGGTGGACGTCGTCGATCGAGGCGAGGCCGCCCGAGGCGATCACCGGGATGCGGACGGCCTGGGCGAGCGCCAGGGTCATCTCGACGTTGAGGCCCTTCAGGATCCCGTCGCGGGCAATGTCGGTGTAGATGATCGCCGCGACGCCCGCGTCCTCGAACCGGCGCCCCAGCTCCTCCGCGGTCATGCTGGAGGTCTGGGCCCAGCCCTCGACGGCGACGCGGCCGTCCTTGGCGTCGATCCCGACCGCGATCTTCCCGGGATACTTGCGGGCCGCCTCCCGGACGAAGCCGGAATCGCGCACCGCCGCGGTGCCGATGATCGCGCGGGCGACGCCCTTGCTCAGCCACCCCTCCAGGGTCTTCATCTCGCGGATCCCGCCGCCGAGCTGGACCGGGATCGTCACCCGCGCGAGGATCGCGTCGACGGCCTCGGCGTTCCGCGGGGCGCCCGCGAAGGCGCCGTCGAGATCGACGACGTGGAGCCAGGAGAAGCCCTGCGCCTCGAAGATCGCGGCCTGCGCGGCCGGATCGTCGCCGAAGACCTTGGCCTGCGCCATGTCCCCCTGGATGAGGCGAACGCAACGCCCCTCTTTCAGGTCGATCGCCGGGTACAGGATCACGGGCGCTTCCGTCCTTCTTGCCTGGGCCGAACGGCGCTCACGGGCGCCAGTTCAGGAAGTTGGCGATGAGCGCGAGGCCCAGCCGCTGGCTCTTCTCGGGGTGGAACTGCGTGCCGGCGACGTTGCCGCGGGCGACGAGGGCGGTGACCGGGCCGCCGTACTCGGCGCGCGCGACGACGTCGTCCGGACGCTCCGCCTGCAGCGCGTAGCTGTGCACGAAGTAGGCGTGCAGCCCGTCCTCGCCGGTGGGAATGCCGCCGAGCAGCGGGTGGTCGCGCTCGGTCCGCAGGGTGTTCCAGCCCATGTGGGGAACCTTGAGGGCCGGATCCGACGGCCGGATCGGACCGACGTCGCCGGGAATCCAGCCGAGCCCCGGCGTGGTCGTGTACTCGAGCCCGCGGCTCGCCAGGAGCTGCATCCCCACGCAGATGCCGAGGAACGGGCGGCCCGCCCCGTGGGCGACCCGCGTCATCGCCTCGACCATGCCGGGGACGGCATCGAGCCCGCGGCGGCAATCCGCGAAGGCGCCGACGCCGGGCAGCACGACGCGGTCGGCCGCGGCCACCACCTCCGGGTCCGAGGTCAGGCAGATCCGCGCGTCGCGCCCGCTCTCGCGGGCGGCGCGCTCGAAGGCCTTGGCGGCGGAGTGGAGGTTGCCCGACCCGTAATCGATGATCGCGACGGTCTCGGTGGTCATGCGCGTCTCGCCCGGGAACTCACCGGGCGCCTTCCTGGGCAGGGAACAGCCCGATCACCGGCTCGGCCCGCCGGCTGGGGCCGCTCGGGAACGGGGCCCTGGGGGCGCTCGGGATCGCCTCGATCCAGCGGTTCAGCGCCCGGGCCTCGGCCTCCTCGGGCGTCGCGGCGACCACCGCGTCGCGCGCCGGCCAGCCGCGCCGCGCCAGGGTCCAGCGGCGCAGGCTGGAGGCCTCGAGGCCGATCAGCCAGGCGGCCAGCAGGGTGACGATCAGGCCGGCACCGGCCGGGAGCCCGAGGGCGATGCCGGCAGCGGCCAGCGCCACGAGGCCGACGAGGACGAGCAGGGCGGCGAGCCAGAGGCGGTGGAACAGGAACCACAGCACCGTGAAGGCGAAGGCCGGCCAGGAGAAGCCGTCACGTACCAGGAGAGCCCGGTCGAGCCCGACCGTCTCGCCGGGCCGCGCATCGGCCGGCAGGTGGAGCGTGTAGCTGCGCATCCGCATCGCGAAACTCCGACAGCGCGCGCCGCGACGGCCGTGTGGCCGATCCGGGCGCCCGACGACAACGGGTCTACAGGGAGCCCTTGGTTGAGGGAACGCGCCCCTCCTCCCGCGGATCGATCGCCACGGCCTTCCGCAAGGCGCGGGCCAGCCCCTTGTAGCAGCTCTCCGCGATGTGGTGGGCGTTGTCGCCGTAGAGGGTCTCTACGTGGAGCGTCAGGCCGGCATTCATCGCGAAGGCCTGGAACCACTCGCGCACCAGCTCGGTGTCGAACTGTCCGATCTTCTCCACGCGGAACGTCGTGCGGAACACCAGGAAGGGCCGGCCGGAGATGTCGACGCAGACCCGGGTCAGCGCCTCGTCCATCGGCAGGTGGATGTCGGCGTAGCGCGTGACCCCGCGCTTGTCGCCGAGCGCCTTGGCGAAGGCCTGCCCCAGGGCGATGCCGCAATCCTCGGCCGAGTGGTGCTGGTCGATGTGCAGGTCGCCGTCGACCTTCACGTCCAGGTCGAACAGGGCGTGCCGCGCCAGCAGATCCAGCATATGGTCGAGGAAGCCGATGCCGGTGGCGATCTTCGACCGCCCGGTCCCGTCGAGATTGACGGTGACCGCGATATCGGTCTCCGCGGTCTTCCGGCTGATGGAGGCGCTGCGCATTTCGGTCTGGACTTCGCGTCGGGGGCGGCCCGGGCCGCCCGCGCCTTCTAGAGGGACTCGTCGCCGAATGGAAAGGCCGGCCGGCTAGCCGTTGAGAACCCGCCCCGCGACGGCGTCGAGCTTGGCGAGCAGCGCCGGATCCCGGACGGCGGGAGCCGTCATGATCGCGCCGTCCAGGGCCCGGTGCGAACCCGCCGGGCACGGCTCCCGCTCGGTTGGGAAATCGCGGGCGAGACGGGCGACGAGCCGCGCCGCCTTGTCGGCGTTGGCCCGGGCGACGGCGATCACCGCGGCGACGTCGACGGCGTCGTGGCCCGGGTGCCAGCAATCGTAGTCGGTCACCATCGCGATGGTCGCGTAGGTGATCTCCGCCTCGCGGGCGAGCTTGGCCTCGGGCATGTTGGTCATGCCGATCACGTCGAAGCCCTGGGCCTTGTAGGCGCGGGATTCGGCCAGCGACGAGAATTGCGGCCCCTCCATGCACACGTACGTGCCGCCGCGATGGACCGCGATGTCCTCGGCCTTAGCGGCCTGGGCGATCCGCGCCTGCAGGCCGGGGCCCACCGGATGGGCGAGGGAGACGTGGGCGACGCAGCCGTCGCCGAAGAACGACGAGGCCCGGCCGTGGGTGCGGTCGACGAACTGGTCGACGAGCACGAAGAGGCCCGGCGGCAGGTCCTCGCGGAAGGAGCCGCAGGCCGAGAGGGCGACGAGGTCGGTGACCCCGGCCCGTTTCAGGGCGTCGATATTGGCGCGGTAGTTGATGCCCGACGGCGAGAGCCGGTGCCCCCGCCCGTGGCGCGCCAGGAACACGACCTTGGTGTCGCCGATGCGCCCGATCCGCAGGGCGTCCGAGGGCTCGCCCCAGGGCGACGCCACGCGCTCCTCGCGCACGTCCTCGAGACCCGGCAGGTCGTAGACGCCGGACCCACCCATGACACCCAGTACCGCTGCGCTCATGCCGGACTCCCTCAACGCGCGACGCCTCGGCAGCGCGGCCTATCCCACCCGGCACCTCGTCCTCGGGTGCCGGAGCCATGCGTAGGCCTCGACGGAGACCTCCGGACGCCGCTCTGATCCCTGAAGCCCTCCTGCGAGGCCCGCTGACGCGGTCACCTCAGGATGAGGTGGTGCAGGGGGCGGGCAGTCGCGGGAGGCGGACCGTCGCGGCGGGCGAGCGGTAGCATGGAGCGCCGGCCGAAAAAAAGATGGGCCTCCGCGAGGGAGGCCCATCCGAACTGCGAACCGATCCGGCCCGCCTCAGTAGGTCTTGTGCAGCTCCGGCTGGAGGCCGTGCACCTCGCCACCGACATCCGCCCAGATCTTCTTCTTCACGTAGTAGAGCAGACCCGACAGCACGATCAGGAACAGGATCACCCGGAAGCCCAGGGCCTTGCGATCCATCATGTGCGGCTCGGCCGCCCACATCAGGAAGGCCGAGACATCCTTGCCGTACTGGTCCAGCGTCTCGGGCACGACCGGCTGGCCCTGATCGTTCTTGGGGTAGGAGACCTGCCCGTCGGTGATCGGCGGCGGCATCGCGATGATGTGGCCCGGATAGTACTTGTTGTAGTGGCCGCCCTCCGGCAGCGCGAAGTCCTTCGGCGGATCCTGGTAGCCGTTGATCAGGGCGTGGATGTAGTCCGGCCCCTGCTCCGAGTAGCCGACGAGCGGCAGCCAGTCGGTCAGGAAGTAGAGCGAGCCGCGGGAGAAGGTCCGCGCCTTGGCGATGACCGAGAAGTCCGGCGGGGCCTTGCCGCCGTTGGCCGCGGCCGCAGCCTGATCGTTCGGGAAGGGCGGCGGGAAGGTGTCGGCCGGGCGGCCCGGCCGCTCGAACATGTCGCCGGCGTCGTTCGGCCCGTCCTTCACCTGGTAGGTCGCGGCCAGCGCCTTGACCTGCCCGGCGGAGAAGTGCGGCCCGCCCTCCTGCGCGAGGTTGCGGAAGGAGACCAGCTTCATCGAGTGGCAGGCGGAGCAGACCTCCTTGTAGACCTGGAAGCCGCGCTGCAGCTGCGCGGTGTCGAAGCGGCCGAACACGCCGGCGAAGCTCCAGTTTACGCGGGCCGGGATCGGCCCGCCATGCCCTTCCTGGGCGGAGACCGGCACGGCGCCGATCAGCAGGGCCGCCAGGGCGGCCGCGGCGGTCGTCGAGAGGACGCGGGTCATCATCATGGTCCTGTCGTCAGCCCGTCAGCCTTTGGTGGTCGGAGCGGCGGCGGCGCCCGCCGGCATGCCGGATCCGGTCACCTGCTTGCCCGGTCCGGTCACGCTCTCGAGGATCGAGCCCGGCAACTTCTTCGGCGTCTCGAACAGGCCGCAGAGCGGCATGACGATCAGGAAGTGCGCGAAGTAGTAGGCGGTGCAGACCTGGGCGGCGAGCACGTAGCCGCCCTCCGGGGGCTGCGAGCCGAGCCAGCCGAGGAGGAGGGTCGCGCCGATGAACACCCAGAAGAACTGGCGGTAGATCGGCCGGTAGTTGCACGACCGGATCCGCGACGTGTCGAGCCACGGCGCGAACGCCAGGATGATCACCGCCGAGAACATCAGGATGACGCCGCCGAGCTTGCTCGGGACCGCGCGCAGGATCGCGTAGAACGGCAGGAAGTACCATTCCGGCACGATGTGCGCGGGCGTCACCGCCGGGTTCGCCTGGATGTAGTTGTCGGCGTGGCCGAGATAGTTCGGCTGGTAGAACAGGAACCACGCGAACAGGATCATGAACACGCAGGTCGCGAACACGTCCTTGACCGTCGCGTAGGGCGTGAACGGCACCGCGTCCTTGCCCGACTTGATCGGGATGCCGGCCGGGTTGTTCTGCCCGGTGACGTGCAGGGCCCAGACGTGCAGCACGACCACGCCGGCAATCATCCACGGCAGCAGGTAGTGCAGCGAGAAGAAGCGGTTCACGGTCGGGTTGCCCACCGAGTAGCCGCCCCACAGCAGGGTCTGAATCGTGTCGCCGACCACCGGGATCGCCGCCAGGATGTTGGTGATGACGGTCGCGCCCCAGAAGCTCATCTGGCCCCACGGCAGCGTGTAGCCGAGGAAGGCGGTCGCCATCATCAGGAGGTAGATGACGACGCCTAGGATGTAGAGCACCTCGCGCGGCGCCTTGTAAGACCCGTAATAGAGGGCGCGGAACATGTGGACGTAGACGGCGACGAAGAACATCGAGGCGCCGTTGGCGTGCGCGTAGCGCAGCAGCCAGCCGTAGTTCACGTCGCGCATGATCTTCTCGACGGAGGTGAAGGCACCTGTCGCCGAGGGCTCGTAGTGCATCGCCAGCCAGATGCCGGTGACGATCTGGATTCCCAGGAAGGCGGCGAGGATCGCCCCGAAGGTCCAGAAATAGTTGAGGTTCCGCGGAACCGGGTAGGCGATGAAGGACGAGTGCACCAGCCCGGCGATGGGCAGGCGCGCCTCGAACCATTTGGCCACGCGGCTCTTCGGGACGTAGGTGCTGGCTGTTCCGCTCATGCTTCCGTCCTCCTCAGGCCGCTTCCTTGCCGCCTTCGCCGATCCGGATCTTGGTATCGGTCTGGAAGGCGTAGGGCGGGATCGGCAGGTTGATGGGCGCCGGTCCGTGGCGCACGCGACCCACCGCGTCGAATTGCGAGCCGTGACACGGGCAGGCCCAGCCCTCGAAATTGCCCTGGTGGCCGATCGGCACGCAGCCGAGATGCGTGCAGTTGCCGTAGACCACCAGCCACTGGTCGTGGCCGCTCTTGACCCGCGTCGGGAAGGCGGCCGGGTCGATCATCGCCGAGAGCGGGACCGCCTTCATGTCGGTCACTTCCTTGGCGGTCAGCTTGCGCACGAAGATCAGCTTGCCGCGCCAGAAGACGTTGATGATCTGGCCGTCCTGGATCGGCGTCAGGTCGACCTCGATCGGCGCGCCGGCGGCGATCGTTTCGGCGTCGGGCGCCATGGAGGAGATCAGCGGCCAGACGACGGCCCCCGCCCCGACCGCCAACCCGGCGCCCGTCGCCAGGAACAGAAAGTCACGGCGGCTGCCCTCATGACCAGAGACCGCGGCAGCGGCGGCTGATGTGTTCGCCAAGGTTCGGAACTCCATGCGTCGGCGTCAGGGCCGCAGGTGCCCTCGTCCCGGCTCGTCCCGGGAACAAAGCATTATGGTTCTAATCTGAGCAATGAGACCGTCTGCCGCCCCCGAGTCAAGCCGCAGTGTGCGGCGCGGCGATAAGGTCGCCCCTCGATCGTAGCGGTATGTTGCCGGCAATCTCGCTCCTCCGACGCTCACGCGACGGCGCTGTCGTATCGGGCCGTCCCGTCGTCGAGAAAACCGCCCGACTGCCGCGACCACAGCCCGGCATAGACGCCGGCGGCGGCGACCAGTTCGGCGTGAGTCCCCTCCTCGATGATCCGGCCGCGGTCGATCACGACCAGCCGGTCGAGGGCCGCGATCGTCGACAGGCGGTGCGCGATGGCCAGCACGGTCTTGCCGGCCATCAGCGTGTCGAGGGATTCCTGGATCGCCGCCTCGACCTGGCTGTCGAGCGCCGAGGTCGCCTCGTCGAGAATCAGGATCGGCGCGTCCTTCAGCATGACGCGGGCGATGGCGATGCGCTGGCGCTGGCCGCCAGACAGCTTGACGCCGCGCTCGCCGACCTGGGCATCGTAGGCGCGCCGGCCCTTGTGGTCGACGAGATCGGCGATGAACGTGTCCGCGTGGGCGAGCCGCGCGGCCCGCTCGATCTCCGCCTGGGTGGCGCCGGGGCGGCCGTAGGCGATGTTGTCGCGGATGGAGCGGTGCAGCAGGGAGGTGTCCTGGCTGACCATCGCGATGGCCTCGCGCAGGGATTGTTGCGTCACCGTCGCGATGTCCTGGCCGTCCACCAGAATCCGCCCGCTCTCCACGTCGTAGAGCCGCAGGAGCAGGCCCGCCAGGGTCGACTTGCCGGCGCCGCTGACGCCGACCAGCCCGACCTTCTCGCCCGGACGGATCGTCAGGGAGAAATCCTCGATGACGGTGGCGTCGCCACGCCCGTAGTGGAAGCCGACCTCCTCGAACCGGATCTCGCCGCCGGTGACGGCGAGCGTCCGCGCGTCCGGCGCGTCGACGAGGGCGTGCGGCCGGGCCATCGTCTGCATGCTCTCCTGGACCACGCCGACATTCTCGAAGACGCCGCGCACGGTCTGCATGACCCAGCCCGACATGGCGATGAGCCTGAGGACCAGGGCGAGCCCCGCCGACGCCTCGCCGGTCGTCATGCCGCCGTCGCGCCACAGCACGAGGCAGGCCGCGCCGGTAGCGATCAGGAGCCCGCTGTTGAGCAGGCCGAGGAGGCTCGTCGTCAGGGTGACCAGCCGGAACTGGTGGAGATAGGCGGCGGTGTGGACTTCCACGGCGTCCTGCACCGCGGCCCGCTCCTCGCGGTCGCGGGCGAAGAGCTTCACCGTCAGAATGTTGGTGTAGCTGTCGACGATGCGGCCGATTAGCGTCGAGCGGGTGTCGGCGGTCTTGTGCGAGCGCGCGCGGGCCCGGGGCACGAACCACGCGGTCAGGGCCGCGTAGGCGGCGATCCAGAGCAGCACCGGGACGGCGAGCCACGGCGAGATCGCGCTGAACAGCCCGACCGCGGTGATCGCGTAGATCGCCACGTACAGGAGGGTGTCGATGAAGACGACGGCGAGTTCCCGCACCGCCGGGCCCACCTGGACGACGCGGTTGGCGAGCCGTCCCGAGAAGTCGCCCTGGAAATACGAGAGCGCGTGCCCGAGGGTGTAGAGATGCGCCCGCCAGCGGATCTGGCTGGTCGATTGCGGCACGACCAGCTGGTTGGACAGCACCTCGTGGGCCCAGATCGACAGCGGTCGCACCACGGCGATCAGCAGGACCACCAGCCCGAGCTCGACCGCGTGGTCCGACAGCACCGTCGCCCGGTCGGCCGAGCCGAGCAGGTCGATGAACCAGCGCATCACGAGGTAGAGGGAGGCCTCGACCGTGCCGGCGATCACCGCGATGACGAACAGCGCCGCCAGGGTGGCGCGGATCGGGCGCAGGTAGAACCAAGCGAAGCCGAGCACCGACCGCGGCGGCATCCGCGCCTCGTCGAAGGGCGCGAAGGGGTCGACGCGGCGTTCAAGCCAATCGAGGAACATGTTGATGGGGGCGTGACGCGGCGGGAGCCCCTCATGTAAGCGCCTCCCGCCGCGCGCCAACCGCGCGGCGTGGTCGCGCCGCCCGGCCTCAGCGGTTCAGGGCGAGGGCCGCGCCGGACTTGGTGAGGGCGCCTTCCAGACCGCCGCCGCCCTGACGCAGCCGCGCCGCCACCGAGCCGCCCGGCTGGTAGAGGTAGACCTCGCCGTCGCGGAAGTCCCAGGCCGAGACCCGCGCGAGATCCTTGTTGGCGCAGCCCGAGGCCGTCGCCCGGTAGAGGTCGAGGGCCGGGGTGCTCGAGAGCGTGACCTTGCAGTTCGCACCGGTCGCGTCCCGCGCATCCCAGCTTCCGACCACCGACGAGCGGCCGCCCGTAGCGACCGGCGGCGGCGGCGCCGGCGGGGCGACCGGCTCGGAGATCACGGTGGGGCCGCCGGCGGGCGGCGCGGCCGCCTGGGCACCGGGCGGGGGCGGCGCGTCGGGGCTCGCCGCGACGCCGGGCGGCGGCGCCAGCGGGGCCGCCGTCACCGTGCCCGACGGCATGGCCGGCACCGTTTCCAGGGACGCCTGAGGCGACGGCCCCCGGGTGCGCGGCCCGTCGAGGCGGCTAGAGGCGCAGGCGCCGAGGCTGGCGGCCAGACAGAGAACGGCGAACGTCGACAGGCTCGGGCGCAGCATCGGTCCACTTCGGGTCAGGATTCACGGCGCGGAGGCGCTTCGATCCTGACTCCGTGGCAATTGCGCTGTCCGCAAGGCAGCCCTCTCAGCCCGGGCCAACTCTGCTGCGGAGAGCCGGCCTTTTCGGCCGGGTGTGGCCCTCAGGCCTCAACACCCGACTCGACTGCGCGATCAGAGCGTGCGCTCGACCATCATCTTCTTGATCTCGGCGATGGCCTTCGCCGGGTTCAGGCTCTTCGGGCACGTGTTGGCGCAGTTCATGATCGTGTGGCAGCGGTACAGCCGGAACGGGTCGTGCAGCCCGTCGAGGCGGTGGCCCGTGTTCTCGTCGCGCGAGTCGATCAGCCAGCGATAGGCCTGCAGCAGGGCCGCCGGGCCGAGGAACTTGTCGCCGTTCCACCAGTAGCTCGGGCACGACGTGGTGCAGCACGCGCACAGGATGCACTCGTAGAGGCCGTCGAGGCGGGAGCGGTCCTCCGGCGTCTGGCGCCACTCCTTCTCGGGCGCAGGCGTCTCGGTCTGGAGCCAGGGCTCGATGGCGGCGTGCTGGGCGTAGAAATTCGTCAGGTCCGGCACGAGATCCTTGAGGACCGGCATGTGCGGCAGCGGGTAGATCCGGATCGCACCGTCCTTGTCCTTGCGGGTCATCACCGGCAGGGCGTTGTCGGGGCTCTTGCACTCGTCGATGCCCATCGTGCAGGCGAGCGCGTTCTGCCCCTCGATGTTCATCGCGCAGGAGCCGCAGATGCCCTCGCGGCAGGAGCGGCGGAAGACCAGCGTCGAGTCGACCTTGTTCTTGATCCACAGCAGTGCGTCGAGGACCATCGGGCCGCAATCCTCGCGGTCGACCTGATAGGTGTCGATCCGCGGGTTGGCCCCGTCATCCGGGTTCCAGCGGTAGATCTTGAAGGTCTGCAGGTTCCTGGCGCCGGGCGGGGCCGGCCAGGACTTGCCCTGGGTGATCTGGGAATTCTTCGGAAGGTTGAACTGAGCCATGGTTCTCGACGGCTTCCGCTGGAGCAGGACGCGGCGGCCGGAGGGGTGAGGCCCCGCCGCCGCAGTCGTTGTGCAGAGTTGCAGATCAGTACACGCGCGCCTTGGGCTCGATGTACTGAATCTCGTTGGACATCGTGTAAGTGTGGACCGGGCGGTAATCGATGACCACTTGGTGCTGGCCCTCGTCGAGCCAGGACAGCGTGTGCTTCATCCAGTCCTTGTCGTCGCGGTCCGGGAAGTCCTCGCGCGCGTGGGCGCCGCGGGATTCCGTGCGGTTGGCGGCCGATTCCATCGTCACCACCGCCTGGCCGATCAGGTTGTCGAACTCCAGAGTCTCCAGGAGGTCGGTGTTCCAGACCAGCGACCGGTCGGTGATCTTCACGTCGGCGGCGGCGTTCCAGACCTTGTGGATCAGGCCCTTGCCCTCCTCCAGCACCTCGCCGGTGCGGAACACGGCGCAGTTGTTCTGCATCGTCTTCTGCATCTCGGCACGGAGTTCGGCGGTCGGCGTCGAGCCGTTGGCGTAGCGGAACCGGTCGAGGCGCTCGAGGGCCTTGTCGGTCGCGCCCTTGGGCAGTTCCATGGCCCGGCCGTTCGGCTCGACGATCTCGGCGCAGCGCTTGCCGGCGGCGCGGCCGAAGACCACGAGGTCGATCAGCGAGTTCGAGCCGAGGCGATTGGCGCCGTGGACGGAGACGCAGGCCGCCTCGCCGATCGCCATCAGCCCCGGGACCACCGTGTCGGGGTTGCCGTCGCGCAGCGTCAGCACCTCGCCGTGATAGTTCGTGGGGATGCCGCCCATGTTGTAGTGGACGGTCGGGATGACCGGGATCGGCTCCTTGGTCACGTCGACGCCCGCGAAGATCCGCGCGGATTCCGAGATGCCCGGCAGGCGCTCGTGCAGGATCTTCGGGTCCAGGTGGTCGAGGTGCAGGTAGATGTGGTCCTTGTTCTTGCCGACCCCGCGGCCGTCGCGGATCTCCATGGTCATAGAGCGCGAGACCACGTCACGCGAGGCGAGGTCCTTCGCCGACGGAGCGTAGCGCTCCATGAAGCGCTCGCCCTCGGAATTGGTGAGGTAGCCGCCCTCGCCGCGGGAGCCTTCGGTGATCAGGCAGCCCGCGCCGTAGATGCCGGTCGGGTGAAACTGCACGAACTCCATGTCCTGCAGCGGCAGGCCGGCGCGCAGCACCATGGCGTTGCCGTCGCCCGTGCAGGTATGGGCGGAGGTCGCCGAGAAGTAGGCGCGGCCGTAGCCGCCGGTCGCCAGGATGGTCATCTGGGCGCGGAAGCGGTGGATCTCGCCAGTGGCCTGATCGAGGGCGATGACGCCGCGGCAGCGGCCCTCGTCGTCCATGATCAGGTCCAGGGCGAAGTACTCGATGAAGAAATCGGTCTGGTTCTTCACCGCCTGCCCGTAGAGGGTGTGCAGCATCGCGTGGCCGGTCCGGTCGGCCGCCGCGCAGGTGCGCTGGGCGGTGCCCTTGCCGTAATCGGTCGTCATGCCGCCGAACGGGCGCTGGTAGATCTTGCCCTCCTCCGTGCGGGAGAACGGTACGCCCCAGTGCTCCAGCTCGTAGACGGCGGCGGGCGCGTTGCGCACAAGGTACTCGATGGCGTCCTGGTCGCCGAGCCAGTCCGATCCCTTCACGGTGTCATACATGTGCCAGCGCCAGTCGTCCGGGCCCATGTTGCCCAGCGAGGCCGAGATGCCGCCCTGCGCCGCCACCGTGTGGGAGCGCGTCGGGAACACCTTGGTGATGCAGGCGGTGCGCAGGCCCGCTTCCGAGCAGCCCACCGTGGCGCGCAGTCCCGCGCCGCCCGCGCCGACGATCACGACGTCGAAGGCGTGATCGTGGATGGTGTAGGCAGGCCCGCTGCCGTTTGTGCCGTTGGCGGCCATGTTCGGCTCCTCGAGATCGATGTTGGCGGGGTCAGGCCGGCTGTCCGAAGCCGATGCGCAGGACCGCGTAGAGGCAGGCGACGGCCACGACGACCGCGTAGGCGTTATTGGCGAACACCGCCGCGATCTTCGTCGCCGGCGCGTGCACGTAGTCCTCGATGATCACCTGCATGCCGAGGCGCATGTGGACCGTGACCGACAGCAGCGCCAGGATCAGGAGGATCGAGACCAAGGGGGTCGCGACGAGGAGCCGCGCCTCCGCGTAGCCGCGGCCCGCCATCTTGGCGATGATCACCACGAAGCTCAGCATCAACACGACGTTGGCGACGGCGGTCAGCCGCTGCAGCCACCAGTGGCCGGCGCCGTGATGGGAGACGCCGAGACCGCGCACGCGGGCGCGCGGGGTGCGGATCGAGACGCGCGTGTCCTGCCGGACCTCTTCCTTAGCCATATCGGCCTCCTCAGCGGACCAGAAGGGCGACCGCCCAGATGACGAGGGTCAGGGCCACCGAGCCGATCAGCGTCAGCCGGGCCATCGAGAGACGCTTCTCCCGGTCGAACCCGACGCCGGTGTCCCAGATCAGGTGCCGGATGCCGCCGAGCATGTGGTGCATCAGGATCCAGGTGTAGACGAACAGGATCAGGCGCCCGAAGATCGAGCCGAAGAACCCCGCCACGTAAGAGTAGCCGACCGGCCCGGAAGCCAGAGCCACGAGCCAGATCGCGACGAGCGCAGTCCCGCCGTAGAGCGCGGTGCCGGTGATGCGGTGGAACACCGACATCGCCATCGTCCAGGTCCAGCGATAGATCTGGAGATGCGGCGACATGGGCTGAGCCACTGTCGGGCGGGCGGTGGGTGCCATCGTGTTGAAGCCTCGCAGCTGCGAACTGGACCGTCTTTAATCTGGTAGCGCTAGAGCCTGAGCGGGCAACCCGCAATCCGTCATGGTGCGGCGCAATGTGCCCTCTGGGGCGACACTTTGCCGATTCTGTCACTTCAGCTGTCCGAGGAGGCGCCACCACGCGTAGTCGAGCGGCGCCGCCACGAGGAGCGACAGGAAACCGAAGCTCAGGGTGAGCCGCGTCGCGTCCCGGAGACGGACCCGCCCGAGCTCGCTGGCGAACACGATCGGGGGCGCCTGATAGGGGAAGAACAGGGTCGAGTAGCCGATCACCTGCAGCGAGACGACCGCGAAGGGTGACAGGCCGCTCGCCTCCGACATCTCGCCCGCGAGCGCCGTGTACAGGGCCGGGGCGCCGTTGGCGGTGACGAGGAGGGTCAGCACCGTGGCGACCCCGGTGAGCACCGCGAAGTTCTGCGTCGGCGCGTCGCGCGCCAGGGGCGCGACGGTCAGCAGGAGATGGCCGAGGCGCTCGCCGAGCCCGGTCTCGTTGACGAGGGCGACGAGGCCGAGCAGCGCCGCGATGTAGAAGCAGGTCCGCAGGTTCACCTGTTGGAACGCCTCCGGCGGCAGGACCCCGATCCGCGGCAGCAGGCAGACGACCGCGGCGGCGAGGCCGACCCAGGCGGGGGCAAGGCCGTGGAGGCTGTCGGTCATCCAGAGGATCAGCGTGCAGGCGAGGATCACCGCAAGGCGCCGCTCGGGCGCGGACAGCGGGGGAAGGTCCGGCAGGGCCGGAGCGGCGGAGCCGAGGTTGTCCGGGAACAGCCGGACGATGAGGCCGACGAGCAGCACGCCCTTCAACAGCGCCAGGACCGGGGCATGCAGAACGAAGTAAGAGAGGTACGACAGGTGCAGGCCGAGCAGGTGCTCGGCCGAGCCGGCCATCACGAGGTTCGGGACGTTGGCGGGCAGGATCGCCGCAGAGAGGATCGGGGTGGCGAGGCCGACGGCCAGGACCGCACCCGTCCGCCCCGGGCGCCCGGCCGCGAGGCCGAAGGCGTCGCAGAGTGCGAGGGTGACGGGGATCATCAGGGCAATGCGGCCCAGATTCGACGGCATGACGAAGGCGATGAGGAAGCTCAGCGTCACCAGCCCAGCGATGAAGCGGCCGTAGGAGCCGGAGAGCCGCAGGGCGAGGGTGCGCGCCATCCGGGCGCCCAGGCCGGTCCGGGTCATGCCCTGCCCCACTACCATGCCGGACAGGACCAGCCAGAACGCGGAGGACGAGAAGCCCGAGAACACCGTCGCGGCCGAGCCGAGACGCAGCAGCATCGCCAGTCCGAAGAAGGCGAGTGCCGTGACGATCTCGGGCAGCAGCGCGGTCGCCCACAGGCCCATGCACAGCACGAGCAGCCCCGCCGTCGCCGCAACCAGTCCCTCGCCGCTCACCGCGATCGTCCCCGCACCACGCTACGCCGGAAGCGGCATCCTCATCGGATTGGAACCGTTCGCAATTCGGGACTTGTTGAGCGAGCCTTCGCCTGCAGCGAAGGCTGTGGATCCGGTGGGCCGATCTGGCCCAGGGGTCCTCACGACATTGCCCGACCGAAGGCCGGCCGGGCGTCGCGCGGTTTCGAGGATGCGCCGCGGGGACCCGCGCCGCCTGACTCAGTAGCCGTAGCCGTAGTAGCCGTTGCAGGCAGCCGGGTCGTAGGCGCCGTAGCCGTAAGTGTAGGCGCAATTGTCGTAACCGTAGTCGAGACCGCCCAGGCCGTAACCGACGCCGAGGCCGAGCCCGAGGCCGGCGAGTCCGTAGCCGACGCCGCGTCCGTAGCGGTGGCCGTAATAGCCGCGGTTGACGAAGCCGCGACCGGCGATCCCGCGGTTCCCGACCCCGCCGAACCGGCCGGCCTGGTTATATCCGCCGGCCCGCAGGCCGCCGGTCCGGACGCCGCCGACGCCGGCCACGCCGAGCCCGGCCCCGCGGAAGCCGCCGCCCAGTCCGCCGACCCGCGCCCCGCCGACGCCGTTCTGGAAGGCGCCGCCGCCGAAGCCGCCATTCCGGAACGCTCCGCCGCCGACACTGCCGCCGCGTGAGCCGCCGCCGAAACCGCCACCGTGGAAACCGCCCCCGCCGAATCCGCCGCCGTGGAAGCCACCGCCGCCGAAGCCGCGGGCATCGGCGACGGTCGGCGCGAACGCGACGGTCGCCAGGAGGGCGGTGGAGACGAGTGCGATACGAGTCATGGGAAAGCTCAGCCTGATGTGTGGTGCTTTAACCACTCAACCCGGCTCTAAGGCGGCTGTATCCAAGCTTGAGTATGACCGATGGCGTGGCAGTCGGTCGCTGAGTTGGCGATATGTACGTCGGGCTCGAACGTCACCCTGGACTTCACGAAGTCTCACCGGAAGGGCGGTTCATCGAAACTGCGCAGCTTGCGCGAGTGGAGACCTTGCCGATCGGCCCGAAGAACGTCGAGGGCCGCCAGCCCGACCCGGAGGTGCTCCGAGACGGCCCGATCGTAGAAGGCGTTGGCGGCACCCGGCAACTTGATCTCGCCGTGGAGCGGCTTGTCTGAGACGCAGAGCAGCGCGCCGTAGGGAACGCGCAGGCGGAAGCCCTGAGCGGCGACCGTGCCGCTCTCCATGTCCACCGCCACGGCGCGGGACTGGTTGATCCGACGCCGCTCCTGGCTGAAGCGCAGTTCCCAGTTGCGATCGTCGTAGGTAACCACCGTGCCGGTGCGCAGGCGCCGCTTGAGCGCGTCAGCCTGCTCGCCCGTCACCGCGGCGGCGGCGTCCTGAAGGGCGACCTGCACCTCGGCGAGGGCCGGCACCGGCACGTCCGGCGGCACGAGCTCGTCGAGGATCCGGTCGCGGCGGAGATAGGCGTGCGCCAGCACGTAGTCGCCGATCGTCTGCGACTGACGAAGGCCGCCGCAATGGCCGACCATCAGCCAGCAATCCGGGCGCAGCACCGCGAGGTGGTCGGTGATCGTCTTCGCGTTCGAGGGGCCGACGCCGATATTGACCAGCGTCGTGCCCTGCTGGGTCCCGTCGGAATCGCGCGCCACCAAGTGGTAGGCCGGCATCTGATGGCGATGCCAGGGCGAGGCGGCGATCACAGCGGCCGGGTCTGCATCGGCCGCCTCGGCACGGGTCACGGACACGCCACCCGGCAGGACCAGCCGCTCGAACCCCTCCGCGCCCGAGGCGAGCCGCTCCAAGCCGTGGCGGACGAACTGGTCGACGTAGCGGTGATAGTTGGTGAGCAGGATCCACGGCTGGACGTCGCGCCAGTCGCAGCCGGTGTAATGGACGAGGCGCCGGAGCGAGTAATCGACCCGAACCGCGTCGAACAGCGCCAGGGGCAGCGGCTCGCCAGGGATCTGGTCGAACAGCCCGTCCGCGATCTCGTCGCCTACGAGCGACAGGAGCGGCACCGGGAAGTAGGTGGCGAGGTCAGCGCCGTCGACGGTCCGCCCGCGCGCGTCCAGCCCGGCCTCCAGCACGTAGGGATAGGGAATCTCCTGCGCGCTGAGACCGACCTCGAGGGCGATGCCGTAGTCGGCGATCAGCGGCTCCAGCTGGCGGGTCAGGTACGTCCGGAAGAATCCCGGATGCGTGATTGTGGTGGCGTAGGTGCCGGCGGCCTGGAGCTTGGCGGTGGCGCGCCGGACCCGGGGCAGCGGCCCGTCCGGGCGGTAGCTGATCCGCAGCTCCGGGTAGCGGAAGGCGAGACGCTCCGTGGCGTCCGGCGGCGGCCCGCCGGCGAGGTAGCGCTCCAGCGCGGTCCGCAGGGCGCCGGCCGCGTCGTCGTAGAGCTCGACCAGCCGGTCGATGGCGGTCGCGGCATCCGCCACTGCCTGCATCGGCCGCAATTCCCGCTCGATCATGTCGCCTCCGTTCCTGCTGCCGGATCTACACCCCGCGCCATCCGGGGGCGAGATGCGGGGTTGCGAGCCGCGGACACATGGCCGACAAGCCGGCCGGCGCGGAGCGCGGCGGCGAGGACGCGGGCATGGACACGGGGCTGGACGCGGATGAGTTCGGGACCCGTCCCGGTGAAGAGAGGGCCGCCCTGCCCGCGACCTTCGACGCGGGCCTCCACTTCATCGGCCGGCTGCGCACGCCCTGGCAGGCGCGGTCCGACTGTCCGAAGAACGGCCTGCAGGCCGACGCAATCTGCACCGTCGAGGTCGATCCGGCCTACGCCCCCGGCCTGCGCAACGTCACGGGCTGCACGCACCTGATCCTCCTCTACTGGATGGACCGGGCGACCCGCGGCCTCGTGATCCAGCGGCCGCGCCACGCCGACGGCCCCAGGGGCACGTTCTCCCTGCGCTCGCCCGCCCGTCCCAACCCGATCGCCCTGTCGGTCGTGGAACTGCTCGGCCGCGTCGGCGACACGCTCCGCGTGCGCGGGCTTGATTGCCTCGACGGCACGCCGCTCCTCGACATCAAGCCCTATTACGCCTCGACGGACGCGCGGCCCGACGCCCGGGTCGACAGGGCCGGGGCCGAGCCGTGAAGCGCGTCGTTCTCCTCGTTCTCGGCGGCCTCGCCCTCCTGGCGATCGGCGGCTTCGCCGGGTGGCGCCTGCACCGGCCGGGGGCCGACGCACGGGCCTACGCGGAGATGCGCCTGATTGCCGTGCAGGTCAGCCTCGACGAGGCGCCGCCGGACTACGTGTTCTGGGCCGGCGATTCCCAGGTGGAGCTGCAGCCCGGTAGCCAGCGCCCCTGCGGGCTCGATTTCCTCAACGGCGGGATCAGCGGCGCGACCGCGGGCAGCTACGCGGACTATCTCGCGCGCCTGACCTTCAAGGTGCAGCCGCGGCTCGCGGTCCTGACCATCGGAACCAACGACATCTTGGTGAAGAACAACCCGCAGCTGCACAAGCCGACGGAGCAGTTCGAGGCCGCCGCCGAGACGATCGTCAAGCGGCTGCAGACCCTCAGCTCGCGCGTCGTGGTGACCGCCCTCCCCCCGGTGGGTCGCGAGATCGGCAAGCTGGTCGATGCCGGCGCGGTCGCGGATTACTCGCGCCGGTTGCAGAACCTCTGCGGGCGGCTCGGCTGCGTCTTCACGGATCCGTTCGCCGCCCTGCGCGACGGCGATACGGGCTACGCCAAGCCCGGCGCCCTGCGCGACGGGCTGCACCTCGCGGCGTTCCGGCCGGCGCTGAGGGCGGTCGAGCCGGCGCTCTGCACCCCGTGAGGACCGGCGCCGCGTCGTTGCGAGCGGAGCGAAGCAATCCAGGAGCGCGACACGGATCGAAGCGTCACGCTGCTCTGGGTCGCTTCGCTCCGCTCGCGATGACGGCGCGGGAATCGGGTCGGACGCCGGCTCACTCCCACTCGATCGTGCCGGGCGGCTTCGAGGTGATGTCGTAGGTCACCCGGTTGATGCCCTTCACCTCGTTGATGATCCGGGTCGCGACCCGGCCCAGGAAGGCCATGTCGAACGGGTAGAAGTCGGCGGTCATGCCGTCGACCGAGGTGACGGCGCGCAGCGCGCAGACGTGGTCGTAGGTGCGCCCGTCGCCCATCACGCCGACGGTCTTCACCGGCAGGATCACCGCGAAGGCCTGCCAGATCGTGTCGTAGAGGCCGGCCTGCCGGATCTCGTCGAGGTAGATCGCGTCGGCCTTGCGCAGGGCCTCCAGCTTCTCGCCGGTGATCGTGCCGGGGCAGCGGATCGCCAGGCCCGGGCCCGGGAACGGGTGGCGGCCGACGAAGCCCTCGGGCAGGCCCAGCTCCTTGCCGAGCACCCGGACCTCGTCCTTGAACAGCTCGCGGAGCGGCTCCACGAGCTTCATGTTCATGCGCTCGGGCAGGCCGCCGACGTTGTGGTGGCTCTTGATGGTCACGGACGGGCCGCCGGTGAACGACACGCTCTCGATCACGTCCGGGTACAGCGTGCCCTGCGCGAGGAACTTCGCCCCGCCGATCTTCTTCGATTCGGCCTCGAACACGTCGATGAACAGGCGGCCGATCGTCTTGCGCTTGATCTCCGGGTCGCTGACGCCCTCCAGAGCCGCGAGGAACATCCCCGACGCCTCAACGTGGACCAGCGGGATGTTGTAGTGGTCGCGGAACAGTGCCACGACCTGCTCGGCCTCGCCGAGGCGCAGGAGCCCGTGGTCGACGAACACGCAGGTCAGCTGATCGCCGATCGCCTCGTGGATCAGCACCGCCGCCACGGCCGAATCGACGCCGCCCGAAAGGCCGCAGATCACCTTCTCGGAGCCGACCTGCTCGCGGATCTTGGCGATGGCCTCCTCGCGGTAGGCGCCCATGGTCCAGTCGCCCGAGCAGCCCGCGACGTCGCGCACGAAGTTGCGGATCAGCAGGGCGCCGTGGGGCGTGTGCGCCACCTCCGGGTGGAACTGGACCGCGTAGTAGTTGCGGGCCTCGTCGGCCACCGCCGCGAAGGGCGCGTTCCTGGAGATCGCCACGGTGGTGAAGCCGTCCGGCAGCTTGGTGACGCGATCACCGTGGCTCATCCAGACCGGGTACTTCTCGCCCTTGTGCCAGACGCCCTTAAACAGCGGGCAGTCGGCCAGGATCTCGACCTCGGCGCGGCCGAACTCCGCGTGGTGGCCGCCCTCGACGGCGCCGCCGAGCTGGGCTGCCATGGTCTGCTGGCCGTAGCAGATGCCGAAGACCGGGACGCCCGAATCGAACACCAGTTGGGGCGCGCGGGGCGAGGCCTCGACGGTCACCGATTCGGGGCCGCCGGAGAGGATCACGCCCTTGGGCTTCTGCTCGCGGAACGCGGCCTCGGCCTTCGTGAAGGGCACGATCTCGCAGTAGACGCCCTCCTCGCGCACCCGGCGGGCGATGAGCTGCGTCACCTGAGAGCCGAAATCGACGATCAGGATCTTGTCGTGGTCGGTGTTCATCGCGGGCGATTATCCGAAGCCCGCGGCGCGTGCAACGCACAAGTCCGGATTGTCCGGCCTTCCGACGTGCCGTCACCGACGGAATGCCGGACCCGACCGTCAGGTCCCGCGCGTCGCCGTCGCCCCGTCGGTGCCGGCGCGGCCAGCCGCGCGCGGCGGTCTCGGCTGGCCCGACGCGCGCCAGTTCTCAGTCGAAGTTGCGGACCTTGGCCGAGCCACCGAGGCTGATCGCGGGCTTCGCGGCGGCGCCGGCGAGGCTCACCTTCTTCTGGCCGGGCGGGGTCTTGGCGCGCAGCTGCGGGGCGGGCTCGGGAGTCGGTCGCGACGGCTTCAAGTGCGCCTGGCCGTGGATCACCGAGCCGATCTCCCCCGCCACGCGGATCAGGTCGTCGCGCTCGCAGGAACGAGCGACCTTCAGCCCGAGCTTGTGCATGTGGCTCTTGCCGTAGAGGTAGGCGGCGAGCTGCGCGCGCTTCAGCGGCGGGATCTGCTCCAGGATCAGCGGCAGGTCGAAGTCGTCGGCCCGGTACACGGAGCCCAGAACCTCGAGGGTCACCGGGCAATCGACTTCGGGCTCGGCGCCGCTGGTCGGATGCGCTTGCGTCATGGATGCCTCTCGGAGGTCGATGGATCGGGACCGGGCTCGGATGCCCCGGAGCCGGGGTCGAGTTCAACCCCTATCGGAACGGTGAGGTTCGCAATCCTGTCCTGCGCGGGCGCAGGCGGCGGTGGCGGGACCGGTTCGGGCTTCCAGGCGCCCAGGCAGCCGGTGCAGACCGATTCGATCACCGCTCGGGCATGGGCCTGCCGGCGGGCCCAGAGCATCTCCCGGGCAAGGCGCGCCGCCTCGGCGTCCGGCAGCGGGCGGATGCGGATGAAGAGCGGCTCCTGCGCGGCGACGGGTGCCGGTGTCAGGGCGAGGAGCCCGAGCAGCGCCATCGCGGGATCGGCGGCACGCCACCGGCGCCGCGGCGCCGACCATGCAGGTCCCGCCATGTCACTCTCCCGCCCGGAACGAGCGCGATACCTCACCCGTCAGGGTAAACCGCCTCTTAACGGCCGCCGCGGCCGCGCGGAACTTCACCTCGGGAAGCCGGTAGAACCAGGGGGGACCGAGCGGGAGACGGCTTGATGCCTCAGATGTTCGACTGGATCTTCTTCGCGATCATGCTGCCGTTCCCGGCCTATCTGGTCTGGGACTTCATGCGGCATCGATAGGCGGGGCGAAACGGCACTCACCCGCCGGGCGCAGCGGCCGCGCGGCCGACCGGCGCGGTCCGTTCGGGCTCGATGTCCGGCTCCGCCGCCTGCTCGGCCCGCCGCCGCTCCTGCGCGCGCCCGAGCCAGACGCTGTTCACGAGCCACGCCATCGACAGCGGGATCGCGGCGCCGGCCACGCTGGCGCTGCCGAGCCCCATGCCCTGGATGCCGGTGAACGACCACGCGCCGACCTGATCGCCCAGCCGGTAGACGACCGTGTCGATGAAGCTCTTGGCCTTGTAGCGGTCCTCCCGGGGGACGACGGTGAACAGCACCTCGCGCACCGGCCGGGCGATCGCGAAGTTGCCGGCCCGGCGGAGCACCTGGAACGCCACGATGACGCCTATTGTCGGCCAGAGGGCGAGCGCCGCGAAGCCGAGGATGCTGAAGGCCGGGAGGATCGCCAGCGTCAGGGCGACGCCGATTCGGTTCACGATCCGGCCCGTGAGGAACAGCTGGATGCCCAGCGTGAGGACGTTCACCGCGAGGTCGACGCTGGCGAAGAACGCCGTCTGCGCGCCGCGGTCCGGGAAGCTCCGCTTCGCGATGCCCGCCTGCTCGAAGTACAGGAACGTCGAGGTCACCGAGAACAGCAGCAGGAACAGCGAGATGTTGAGCAGGTAGGGCGACGCGAGGGTCCGGGTGACGCCGGCGAGCACGCTTCCGCCGATCGTCCGGTCCTGCCCGTCCTCGGCGCCCCCGTCGCGGCCCGGCACCTCGTGCAGCTGCGTCGACAGCGCGGCGAGCCCGCGCATGCAGAACACCGCGACCTCGAGGAGCGCCACCGCGCAGAGCATCAGGCCCCAGGTCGGGACGTTCTTGGCCAGGATCGCGGTGGTCGCCGAGCCCGCGATGGCGCCGAGCGTCGCGCCGGCCGCGATGAAGCCGAATAGCCGCTTGCCCTGGGCGTTCGAGAACACGTCGACGATCGTCGCCCAGAAAATCGAGACCACGAACAGGTTGAAGATCGACAGCCAGACGAAGAACACACGGCCGATCCACACGCCCCACTCGGCGGGCGCGAGGTAGAGCGTCAGCGCGAACGCCAGGACGTTGGCCGCGAAGAACCGATAGGTGATCGGCACGAACCGCGCCCGCGGCATCCGTTTCACCAGGTAGGCGAAGGGCAGGTTGAGGGCGAGCATCCCCAGGAGGGTGGCGGTGAACAGCCAGGGCAGGTTCTCGATTCCGCCGGCGACGCCCATCTGGTCCCGGATCGGGCGCAGGACGTAGTAGGCGGCCAGGATCGAGAAGATGTAGGCCCACGACCAGGCCAGCGCCCGGCCCTCGCCGGGCTGAACGTCGATCAGGCGCGCGAGCGTGCCGCGGGCGGGTTCAGGCATGGGCCGATCTCACCGGAATGGGCTTCTTCCCCGGACGGGCCTCCCTCGGGGAAGGCTCGGTCGGACCCCTCGCCGTTGCGGGGCCCGGCGAGGGGCCGGGCGACGCGCCTACTTCGCCAGTCCGAGTTTCTCGCGCATCTCCGGCGCGGTGACGTCGTGACCGAAGCCCGGGCTGCCCATGGCGAACTTGTCGGCATCCTTGAGCGGGCCGACCACCACCGGGTCGAACCCGGCGTCGCGGACGAGGCCCTCGGCGACCTTCAGCGCCTCCGGGTCGTCCCCGGCGATCGGGATCGCCATCCGCCCGCCCGCACGACCCTTGCCGCCGTCCGCGCCCTCCTTGGCGAAGATCTTGTAATTGGCCGCGTTGAAGGCGCGCACGATCTTGGCGCCGGGGAAGTACTTGGCCGAGGTCGCGCCGATCCCGCTGGCCTGGACCTCGTCGTAGAGCGCGCCGTCGCGCTTCTGCGTGGCGTTGCCGGCATCGAGGACGACCTTCCCCTTGAGGGACGGGCCGATCTCCTTCGCGAGGTCCGGATAGGCCTTGTAGGGGACGGCGATGAACACGGCGTCGCCGAACTTGATCGCCTCCTCGGGCGTGCCGGCCCTGGCCTTGGGCCCGAGCTCCGAGACCATCGCGGCGAGCTGCTCCGGGTGGCGGGAGGCGAACATGACCTCGTGGCCGTCCTTGACCCACAGCGTCCCGATCGTGCCGCCGATGTTCCCGGCGCCGATCACGCCGATCCGGATCTTCTTCGCGCCGTCCTGGGCCGCGGCGGGCACGGAAGCGGGAAGAGCGGCGGCCACGGCGAGGCCGGCCGCGAGGGCGAGCGCCGCGCGGCGCGAGGTGAGATCAGACCGCATCGATGAACGTCTCCATCTGCTTGCGCTGCGCCGCGTCGGGCAGCTTGCCCCGCGCGGCCCCGAGGTTGTCCTCGACATAGGCGGCCTTCGCCATGCCGGGGATCGGGCAGGTCACGGCCGGGTTGCCGAGCACGTATTTCAGGAAGAACTGCGGCCAGCTCGCGCAGCCGAGATCCTTGGCGACCGCCGGCAACTCCTTGCCCTGGACCGCCTTGAACAGGCGATCGCGGCCGAACGGCACGTTGGTCATCACCGCCACGCCGCGATCCGCGGCCAGCGGGAGCACGCGCTCCGCGGCGGCACGGTTGTCGATGGCGTAGTTCACCTGGATGAAGTCGAGGCTCTCGCGCCTCATGACGGCCTCCAGGGCGTCGAGCTGGTTGTCGCGCCAGACCGTGACGCCGACGTACCGGACGCGCTTCTGCGCCTTCAGATCGCGCAGGACCGCCAGATTCCCGGTCACGTCGATCAGGTTGTGGACCGCCACCAGGTCGAGGGTGTCGACCTTCATGCGCTTCAGCGATCGGTCGAACTCCGCGAGCGTCGCGTCGCGGCCGGTCGTGTCGACCTTGCTGGCGAGGAAGATCTTCTGGCGCAGGCCGGGCTCCGCCAGGATCAGGCCGAGGACGTCCTCGGCGGTGCCGTAGCTCGGGGCCGTGTCGATCACCGATCCGCCGAGTGCGACGAAGGTCTTCACCGCCTCCTTCAGGGGCGCCACCGCCTCGGGCGTCGGCTCGACCTCGTAGCGCCGGGACGTGCCGATCCCGATGGCCGGAAGCGTCTCGCCGGTGGAGGGTATCGGGCGGCGGATCAGCGGCTCGGCCGCCGCGGCGAGGCGGCCGGCGAGCGGGGCGATAGCGGCTGCGGCGATGACGGCGCGACGGGATACGGGCATGGCCGGCCTCCGACGGATTCAGGACCCGCCGGGAGATAGGGCGCGTCCGCGCTCTGTGTATTCTTAATTCTCACGCTTCCGCGAGGGATGCGCGCTGCACCTTCGAGGCTCGGTCTAATCTTCCTCGGGCGGGTCCTCGAATTCCGCGCCCTCGGTATCGGGGGCGATGCGGAACCGGTACTCGTCGATCGCCAGGAACGCCCGGTGGGCGACCTGCGGGTCGATCCCGTCGCGGACGACCAGGGTCTGGAAGTCGATGAACAGGCGCGCGACGCGGGCCTCCTCCGTCAGGGTGGCCAGGGCGGACGAGCTCGCGCCGGCGCGCATCATGTAGCGCTTGGCCTCTCCGGCCGCGTCTGGCGCGGGCAGGACGACGACCTGCCCGGCGGTTTCCGGCTTCAGTTCCGCCCAGCGGACGGGCGTCCAGGCGATGATGGCGTCGGTGTGCTTCATCGAAGGCTCCGGCAGGTGGACGGGGATCCGCCTACCGGGCGCGGCCGGGAACGTCGAGGCTCCCGGCGTTCCGGATCAGGGTGCGCGCTCCATCTGGCCACGGATCTCGCCCTTCGGGTTCGCGGCGGTGTGGAGGTTGAAGTAGACCTTCCCCGCCTCGAGATCGGCGGCCTTGGCGTCGTCGAGGGTCGCCTCGCCGGTGAAGGGGCTGCTCGCCGCCGTCACCGGCACGAGCACGCCGGCATTCTCGCCCGCCTTGGCCGGCCCGTGGAAATGGGCGGCCGTGACCGGCCCGGTGAGGCCGCTGTACTG
Organism: Methylobacterium sp. NPDC080182; assembly: GCF_050281105.1. Lineage (NCBI taxonomy): Bacteria > Pseudomonadati > Pseudomonadota > Alphaproteobacteria > Hyphomicrobiales > Methylobacteriaceae > Methylobacterium > Methylobacterium sp. NPDC080182. The sequence goes on along the minus strand of NZ_JBNNWO010000018.1, from coordinate 24,901 downwards.
GCCCGACCAGCTCAGGCGCTTGGTGGCGGGATCGAAGGTCGCGGTGATCTCGCCCTTGCCGGAGGACGCGGTTGCCGGCACCTCGCTGCCGCCGGTGAGCGCCGCGCGGTAGGTGACGTCCTTGCCCGCGGCGAATGCCGGACCCGTGGCGAGCGGCACCCCGAGGACGAGAAGGGCGGCGAGGCTGGTGGTCCAGCGATGGCTCTTGCGCGCTGTCATCGAACGCTCCGCGATCTGACGGGCCGTCGAGCGGCCCGTGCCAAACCTAGCGGGCCGGGACGGGTCGGACATGGCGAAGTGGCTGTCGCCGAGCGATTCTCGGTGACAGCCAAGCGTTTCCCTCCCGCGCGCGACGGCACGCGGCCTGCCCGACCTCCGGAGGCGCGATTTGCTCACGGGAAGACGTTGACACGGAGCGCCCGCTCTTCCTATACCGCCGCCACTGCACGCATCGTCTCGATGGACGGTCGCGGCTCGTGGCGGGGTAGCTCAGCTGGTTAGAGCAGAGGAATCATAATCCTTGTGTCGGGGGTTCAAATCCCTCCCTCGCTACCATCTAACTCCTTGTTTTTTCTTGCTAGACCGAACCCGCCCTTCGGCGGGTTTGACGTTTTTGGCGCCAAGGTTTGACGCCCATTCGCCCTGCGACGCGCGAATTCGGCGTCCAAGGAGGCCACCAGCGCCCGCATCTTCGGAGCCAGATCGGCCCCCTTCGCGTAGTGGCGCGCCATCTCGATCGTGCGCTGGCCGAGGGCGTCGGCGATCGCACGTTCATCGTGCCCGATCTCGCGCAGTACGACGGCCAGGGTGTGCCGTAGCCCGTACAGGGTGAGACCCGGCTGGACTTTTTCAGCCTTCTCCAGCTTCAGCCGTATCGGTCGCCAGGACGCGCGGAATCCGCTGAGTGTCCAGGGTTTGCCCTCGGAGTTTGCGCACAGAGTCGGTGCTGTGTGCTCCGGCGCGGCAGCCAGGATCATCGTGAGCGGTAACGGAGCGGGCCAGAACACAGGCTCGCCCGTTTTGGCGCGGCTCGTCGACAACTCGCCATCGCGGAAGGCCTCCCGCGGCAGGCCGAGCGCCTCTTTTGGTCCGAGACCGGTAAACATCATCAAGGCGACCGGAGTGAGGATGTGCGGCGGGGCAGCGGCCAGCACAGCTTCGCGCTCGGCGTCCGACCAAGGCCGATTGGCGTCGGGTTCGCCCTTTTTCTTGCGCAGATCCTTGATGCCGGCGGCAGTGTTCGCCGGCAGGTGACCGCGCTCCGACCCCCAGGCGAAGAGCAGCGACAGCACCGCCTTCACGTAGTTGCCGAACCGACGGCCCTTCCGCTCAGCTGCGCGGTCTCTGACCTTCACCACGAACGGGCGCGTGAACCGAGAAAGATCTGTGCCGTCGATGTCTTTCAGGTAGTCGAGGACCTTCTGGTAGTCTGCGCGTGTCTGCGGAGCTAAGTCGGTGAAAGCCGCGTGCGCGCGGTAGGCGACGATCAGGCTGCCGAGCGTGCCGGCCTTGGGCGCGGCGGCCGACTCGGCGCTCTTCCCGATCCGGGCCACCTCCGCGAAGAACGCAGCGGATCCGAGCGGCGCCTTCTTCAGGTCGATCTTTTCGCCAGTCTTCCGGTGGTAGCATCGCATAACGCCGTGCCGGTCCGCGAAAATCTTGAACCCTTTCACTCGGATGCGGGTCACCCGAGCCTCGCCAAGATATCCTCGTCGCTCTCCTGAATTGGCTCGCGTTCCGGCAGCGCCTCGAAGAAGAGGTCGACCTGGGTACGGTCCCAGAGCACGCGTGTGCCTACGAGCTTGGGCCGCGGCATCAGCCGTTCGCGCACCATCTCGTCGAAGGTCGTCGTAGACACCCCGACGTAGCGGGCTACCTCTTGGCGAGAGAGGCCTTTGGGCGCGAACGGAATTGTGGTCCGCCCGGGCGGGCGACCGCTATGTCGCACTTTGCCCTCCTAGGCGCTTCATCGCAGGTTCGTGTTGGTGATCCCGAAGACCGAGGAGGGCATCAGCGCGTACGGTCTGGCGCTCGGCAGGCAATCTCGGTGTGATGCTCGAGGAGCCGGCGCGGCTGTCGATAGTGCAGCGGCCGGGCATCAAGCGGCCTCGACCGTTCCGATGGCCAGGAGGGCCGCCATCCGCGCCTCGACTTCGCCAAGGAAAGCGTTCACGGCACTTCGTCCCTGGCGATCTGCCTGTCGTCGCGGTGCAGCCGCTTGACCCACAGCCGCAGGGCCGATGGTACGCTCGGGTGCCACGAGGCGAAGTCGCACCACATTCGGCCCGTGCAGGCCATCTGCCAGCGCATCTGCGGCCGGTGCGCCTCCGGGATCTCCTCCGCGAGCAGCGTCTCCAGATGGGTGCGCAGCGTCGGGCACTTGAACTCGACCAGGCCGTCCGTACCGACGAGTCGGTCCGGGCTGGCCCCGGCCATTTCGATCGTCGGATGGTCGACGAACCCGACTTTCACGGTGTCGACGCCGTACAGGAACTCGTAGGCGTCGCAGGCCTGGGGCTCCCGTTCCGAGCCCTCGATCATCGCGGCCGTGAGATGGTGCTGCGTCGCGAGGCCGGTCAGGCGCTCGCCCACGAGCTCCATCAGATAGCGCTCGCGCTCCGCAGTCGGCTTGCCGTCGCGCTTGACCGCCAGCACGTCGGCCACGCGCGAAGCCGTGACCTTGCCGCAGCGGGCGTCCAACCACGCGGCGCTGCCCTGGATCATTTCCGCCATGTCAGCGGCCCTCCGGCCGGGCACGCCGGGCGACGGCGCGCTCGATGGCGTCCAGGGCCTCGCCGTAGAGGCTGGCTGGAAGGTCGGGCACGCTCTCGACGGCGAAGACGCGCAGGAACTTGGCCGGGGCGATCCCGTGCTTGGTGAGGAGATTGCGCAGCGTCTCGGCCTGCGCGTCCGAGATCACGTCCGCGGACGCGTCCGCCCCGGACGCCCCGTCGGTGTCGTCCGGATCGTTGGTCAGGGCGATGTTGAAGACCTGCAGGACGAGGTAGCGACGCGCGTAGGTGATCGTCGACCCGATGCCCTGGATGGGCGTCTTGTTGGCCTTCCCCTGTGCGCCCGCCGTGTCGGGCGGCAGATCCAGATGGTAGGCGCGCTCGTGTCCGGCCTCGTGGGCGCAGGTGCATTTCACCCGCAGATGCCCCTGGATCGGCGACGCCTCGGTGTCGAACGAGAGCGAGAAGCCGCGCCGCGCGATGACCGGCTGCGTGGCCCGCGCGATCGTCTCCAGGCGCGCGTAGGGTGCGCCGGAATGCGTGTTCCGGGCATCGCGCAGGACGCGCGGCAGCTCGGCCTGACAGGCCGCCATGGCGGCGATGAAGGCCACCCGGGCGCGCTCAGCCCGATCCTCCCTCGCCATGACCAGGAACCGTTCGACCCGGTCGGGATCGACGTTCGGATCGCGCGCCATCCGCTCGATGATCGAGAGGACCGTGGCACCCTCGCTCGGCGAGGCCGCTGTCACGGCCTGGGACGCCGCATCGGTGGCGACGATCTGCATCTGCGGCTGGCTCACCGGCTCCTCTCCTCTCTCTCTTGCTGCTGGCGGTCACCGGCGCCGCCCGGTCGTGACGGTGCCGAGATCGGCGAGGATGGCGGCGCGGTCGGCGTCGGTCTGGGCCAGCCGGTGCGCGTGCAGTTCGGTCACGGCTGGCGGCAGGCCATCGATCAGGGCCTGCGCGGAAGCGAGGCCGCGGACGATCGAGACGCCGCGGATCTCGGCGAGGCCGGAGTCGTCCCGGCCCACCAGCATCACGACGGCGTCGCACAGCTCCTCGGCATCGCCGGCCGGGACGGGCAGGACCCGCACGACGTAGCGGCGGCCGGAGCGGCCGCGCCAAGCGGACAGGGGCATGATGGGGCTCCCGCGGAGGCCTGCTGTGGAGCGGAGGCGCTCCTCGCGCGGTAGGCATTCAGCGGCCGCCCGATCGGCTGGCGCGATCTGGAGGGCGAAGCGGCGGGCCGCCTGCTGGTTGGCGATGACGGCCGCCTGCGCGTCCAGTCGATCACGGCGTTCCTCGAGGGTCATATGATCGAAGGCATGGCCGGCCATGGTCAGGCGGCCTCGCGGATCTGGTCGGCTTCACAATCCGCGATTGCCGCCAGCTCTTCGGCCTCCTCGGCTTCGCGCTCCTCGATCCAGTGGCGCGCTGCCGCGATGCAGTCGAAGCCCTCGGCTTCGAGCCCGCGAGGACTGCGGACCGCGTAGGTGCGATCCAGAATGACGACCCAGCGGTCCTCGGACGTGAATGGGAGGTGGACGCTTCCGCCCGAAGCGGAGGCCTCGAAGGTGAGGTTGACGTGAGACTGGGCGGCTTCGGACACGAGAAGCTCCATCGCGGCGGGCGATGCAGCGTTGTACGCATAAAGCGTACGTTTTGTCAACGCATAACGCGTACGAATGGGCAAAACGTACGAATGGTCGGTCCGTTTGGCCTGCGGGTACGTCAATCCCTTGTTGAGGTCCGCGCATAGGCCTGCGATCGGCCGGAACGGGCTGACCACCCGTCAGAGAGAGCGGCGGCCCATGGGATTCGGCCACGCTCTGAAGCCTCTGCTCCGCCGAGCGGCGCGCAGGCGGTGGCGGAGAGCGTCGCGGGGGAGCCAGCAACGTCGAGGGTATCGCGGAGGCTGCCCTGCGCGTCCTCTCCGGATCGTGGCGCCGGACCTATGCCGGTCGATACCAGCCCGTGACGATCCCGAGGATGCGGACCTGGTCCTCGCTGGCGCCGAGATCGAGCACTTGCTGGTGATCTGGATGCGTGCTGTCCGGGCACAGGAGGACCTGGTCTCCGTCGGACCGGACCTTCCTGATGGTCCACTCGATGAAGTCGCCGCGCCACCGCTCGACATGAACGTATTTTCCGTTCGGCGGAGTATGCCGGCCCTCACCGTAGCGCTGGCAGATGGCATAATGCCCGTCCGGTGCGACTTTATTAAGTGAAGGCCCAACAATTCGAAGGACGTACTGCCCAACTTTATTGACGTAATGCTCATTCGGGACGGAGATCCAGTCCTCCGGCTCGTCCAAAGACGGGCTTCGCTCCATCCAATTGCTCGCATGTGCTGGTCCCATGACGGGCAACATGCCGGAACGAATCAGGAGGACGCTAGATGCTGCGTCCCGGGGCTCATGGGGCGGCAGCTTCAAAATTGTGGACGCCGCGAGAGGCATGGTCTCGAGCTGCGCCATCCACGCGCCGTGATCCGCGTCGCCGTGAACGAGCACGATCAGTTCGGCCGGCTGAATCGGCGGCGTCCCCTTGCCAACAAGAGCGCGGGCGAGCTTGGCCGCCACCTTCGGCTGCAGCGACTCGATCGTCTGATCCTCGAAGTAGCGCTGGATGCTGGATCGGCCCCGGTAACCGGCCTCCCGAGCCACCTGCTCGAGGGACATGCCGGCACGCTCGCGCAGGTGGGCGAGACGTTCCGCGACGGGCCGGGCGCTGGTCGTGACCATGGCGCAGCTATGACGCACAGAGTCGTACGCTTTCCACGTTGACGTACGTACGTTCATTGCGTACGTATCGATGCATGACGCCCGCAGAGCGCATCATCCGGCGATTCGGTGGCATTCGACCCATGGCGTCGAAGCTCCGCGACACGCCGCCCTCGACCATCCAGGGCTGGATGGAGCGCGGCCTCATCCCGATCCGCCGAGCGCCCCAGATCATCGCCGCCTCCCGCGACCTCCCGCGCCCGGTGACGGCCGCCGATTTCATCCCGCGCCGCGACGCGGATGATCCGGTCGATGCCGCACGGGAGGAGGCTGTGTGATGCCGCCCGGTCCGCGCCCGCGCAATTGGCTACCGGCCGCCCGAGGCCTCGGCCGCATCGGCGGCCTCGAGCAGAGCGGCCGCGAGGTCGCGGGCCTGCTCGACGCGCATCCCGACCGTGTGCAGCACGGGCACCGCACGAGCGCGCGGATCCTGCGCGCGGCCGCCGGTGGTCATCAGCACGTAGGGGCCGCCCGGCCCAGGCAACGGCGCCACCAAGAAGCCGTTCAGCGCGTGGATCTTCGGTCCGACCTCCATCCCGATTCCCTCCTCGGCGGCACGGCCGCAGGCCCCCGCAGATCCCCGCGCGCGCCGGCCGCGCGCCGCACCCGCAGACACCGCGCCGGCCCTGCCCGGAGCTTGGCGCTCGCCGGATCTCAAACTGGCTTCGTCCTCACGCCCCGGCTGCCTCGCTGGCCGCATCGCAGCCGGGGTGTCGCCGTTCTCCTCCGCCGCTTCCGTCGCCTCCCGTCCGCACGCCGTGCTTCGGCCCCGCCGAGGATCTCGCATGGAGGGCTGATCGAATGCGGTCAAAATCGCGGTGGCGTCGCATGGTGACGGTGGAGCAGGCCAACGAGGTCGCCCGGGATCCGCTCCTGCGGCTCGTGCTGGATCGGAAGGATCGCACGGGCTCGCTGATGGCGGCCTACGATGATGTCGGGGGATGCCTCGGCCGCTCACCGTCGTGGGTGCGCAAGGTGATCGGGCGCGCGGCCGACGTCTCGGTCGGTCTCCACGACTGGCTCAACATCAACACGCTCTGCGCGAGGCTCGATGAGGCGAGCGCGCGGCTGGAGGCCGCGACGGCGGCCCGAGAGGAGGCGCGACGTGCGGTTCGTGAAGCTGCTGCGGTCGCTGGGCCGCTTCGGTCTGGCCGCGATCCGGGACCTGCGGTCGCGCCTGCGCGCGTGATGCCGGGGACGCTGGCCGAATTGCCCCGCGCGCCGGGCTGAGGATTTCCGCCCCTGCGGGGCGTGCCCCGCGTATTCTGGAGGCCCGCGATGGCCGAGAACCCGGACAGCCCCCGGCCAAGGGGCGACGCGCGTCCGCTCGCGTCCCTGGCCGCGCCCGCAGTCGCGGAATAGCCCGATGCGCTGGATCCTCATCCGCGCCGGCGCGGTTCTCGGCCGGGGCAGCCGCGAGACCGTGCTGACGCTCGCCGAGCACCACGGTCTCGTCTGGCACGCGACCTCGGGGCGTTCGCCCGAGCCCGCCCGGGGCTACCATCCCGACGGCACGGAACTGCCGCCGCGGCTCGTCCAGGGCGCCCTGATCCTGCCGGAGGCCATGCTGCCGGCGCGAGGCCGGAGGCGCGCGGCATGAACCTCCCGCACGCCATCACCGCCCGCCTCGAGGCGATCCGGCCGGAATACCGGGCACCCCCGCACAACGTCGACGCGGAGCAGGCGCTGCTCGGCGCGATCCTGGTCAACAACGATGCCTATCACCGCGTGGCGGACTTCCTGCTGCCCGAGCACTTCATGGAGGAGGCGCACCGCCAGATCTTCACAGTCGCCGGCGCACTGATCCGGGGCGGCACGGTCGCGACCCCGATCACCCTGAAGACCTATCTGGGCGACGCCGATTTCGGCGGCCAGACGGTGATCCAGTACCTCGCGAGGCTGGCCTCCGACGCCACCACGGTGGTCAACGCCGGCGCCTACGCCCGCACGATCCACGACCTCGCCGTGCGCCGTCGCCTGATCACCATCGGCGAGGAGCTGGTGAACGGCGCCTACGAGGCCCCGGTGGAGCAGGCGCCCCGCGACCTGATCGCGGCCACCGAGTCTCGCCTGCTCGACCTGATCGACGCGGAGCCGGGCCTGGGCTCCACGGCGCAGAGCGCGGCCCAGTCCGCCGCCTGGATGCGCGAGCGGATCGATGGCCTGCGCTCGGGGCTCATCCGCTCGACCGCGATCCCGACGGGGCTGCCCGACCTCGACCGCGCCACCAACGGCGGATTCCAGCGCGGCCAGCTCTGGATCCTCGCCGGCCGTCCCGGCATGGGCAAGACGGTAGCGATGACGACGCTGAGCCGCCTCGCCGCCCGTGCGGCCGGCGTGCTCGCCTTCCAGTGCGAGGTGACCCGGGACCAGCAGATGGCCCGCTACCTCGCCGACCTGTCCTATCGACATAACCGGCCGCTGCCCTTCGGCCGGATCATGGCGGCCGTCGACCTCGACGAGGAAGAGATGGCGCGCCTCGACGAGGCGATGCGGCGGTTCGAGCGCCTGCACCTCACCCTGACCTGCGAGCCCAGCGTCGGCCTCGCGCAGATCGCCGCGGCCGTGAAGGTCGAGAAGCGGCGCCTCGCCCGGCAGGGCATCGCCCTCGGCGTCGTGTTCATCGACTATCTGAAGTTCATCAAGGTCTCGGACCGGTACCAGGGCAACCGGGTGCTGGAGATCGGCGAGATCACGGGCAGCCTGAAGCAGCTCGCCAAGGCCGAGGACATCTGCGTGGTGCTGCTGACGCAGCTCAACCGCGCCGTCGAGGCCAAGGACCGGGCCGACCGCCGCCCGAACCTCGCGGACCTGCGCGATTCCGGCGAGATCGAGCAGGACGCCGACGCGGTGCTGATGCTCTACCGCGAGGCCTACTACCTGGAGCGCAAGCTGAAGGCCTCCGGCGGTGACCCCGAGATCGGCGCGCGCCTGATCGAGCGGCAGAACGCCCTCGAGCTCATCCTCGCCAAGAACCGCTCCGGCCCATGCCCCACCCTCGACCTGTGGTGCGACGTGGCCGCCTCCGCCATCGCCCAGACCGCACGAGGCCCGCTATGAGCCAGCATTCCGACGCGTCCACGCCCTTGCCCGATCCGCTGGTGCCGGCCGACATCGACGTGGACGGGATCCACGGCTTCCTCCTGCACACGGACCGGCTGTTCCATTCGGAGCTGTGGGCGCTCTCGACCGGCGACGAGTTCAAGGCCGCGGTCGCCCTGTGGTGCCACGCCTGGCGCCAGCGCCCGGCGGGCTCGCTGCCCGACGACGACCGGCTTCTCGCCGCCTTCTCGGGGGCGGGCCCGCGCTGGAAGAAGGTGCGGACGATGGCCCTGCGCGGCTTCGTCCTGTGCGCGGACGGCCGCTACTATCACCGGGTTCTGTGCGAGGACGTGCTGCGCGCCGCGGAGGCGAAGGACGCGCGGCGCGAGCGGACCGCCGCGGCCACGCGAGCCCGTCAGCGCAAGAGTGATCCCGAGGCGACCCCGCCCGGCGGCGAAAAACCCAATCTTCTCAACGAAACGACCGATCGTAACGATGGTCGTCACGATCAACGTCACGACCCACGCGACGATCAACGTGACGATACCGTCACGGTCGCCACGCGCGGACCGTTACGTTCACCAAGGGAAGGGGAAGTAGAAGGGAAGAAGAAAGATATACCGGCGGCCGCCTGTGATCCTGTACCCCGCGCGGACGGCGCGCCACCCTGGAGCAACCGGGCGAACTTCGACCGGGTCGAGCACCGGTGCCGGACCGCCCTGCCCCCGGGCTGGTGCCTGGACCCCGTCGTCGGTCCGATGGCGCGGCTGGAGGCGGACGGCCTCGACCTCGAGCGGGAGATCGTGCCGGCGATCCTCGACCTCGCGGTCAGTCGCCGCGTGCCGATCCGGACCTGGGCGCTGCTGGCCAACGCGGTCGCCGAGTGCGTCGCCGCCCAGCGCCGGAGTCGCGCCGCGCAGGGCCTGCCCGCCGTGCCGCCGGCGCCGGTACCGCCCGACGAGATGATCGACCTGCCCGGCGGCCTGCGCTGGCCGGAGGCCGACCTGCGGACCTGGATCGCACGGTTCCGCGAGAACCCGGCGACGTGGTCGGAATCGCTGTTCGGCCCGCCGCCGGGCCAGCCCGGATGCCGGATCCCGTCGCGGCTGCTGATCGGCGAGGCCGCGTGACGGCGCCGCGCGGAGCCGCCCCGCGCCCTGGGGCCGAGATGATCGCGTGCGATCGAGGAGTGTGACATGGGTCGGAAACGCGGAACGAACGGATCCCGGATCAGGGCCGAGCACGCGGTGATCGATCAGAGCCTGACGTGGTTCGTGGTCCACACTCTGCCGCTGCACGAGGCCTCGGCCGCCGAGGAGTTCGGGACACTGGCCATGGACTGGTGGCTGCCGCGGTACCGCGTCACCGTGGTCCGACGCGGGCGCAAGATCGACACGCAGGCGATCTTCTTCGCCTCGTACCTGTTCGTCGGGCTCGACAGGCAGCGCCACGCGAGGCGCTGGACCGAGCCGCTGTTCGACAGCCGCCACGTCATCGACGTGCTCGGCCGGCGCGCGCCGCTTGAGATCCCGGGCTCGGTCCTGCAGGCCCTGTCCGATCGGATCGCGGGCGTCGATGAGACGGACCGGGCGAAGCGGCGCCGGGAGGCCGCGTTGCTTCAGGTCGGCGAGCTGCGCCGGATCTTGAACGGGCCGTTCATGTCGTTCTTCGCCGAGGTCCAGGATGTTCTCAGCAACGGGCTCGTGCGCGCCGAGGTCAGCCTCTTCGGCCGCGCGACCCCGGTCGAATTCACACCCGACCAACTTGGCGATCCGGTGGCGGCTTGACTTGGAAACTCAGATCTGAGTCTATCCCGCCCGTGGACGGCCGGATCGTGAGCTGCGCTCGGTGGAGGGTGCGCCTGCCGGAACTACCGGATCACGTGTCAGCGTCGGGACCATCTGCCCACGCGCGACATGCACAGCCCGGATTGTGCGCTCGATCGGCTTACTCAGCTCCGCAGAGCCATAGTGCGCCGAATCTCGCCGCCGCGACTCCGACTAAAATAACCTGGGAAAATCGATGCCCCGTGGACGGCCGAAGGGCGCGCGCAACAAGGCCACGGCGGAGATCAAGACGCTCTGCCAGGAGCACGGCCCGAAGATGGTCGCGCGCCTCGTGGCCATCGCCAGCAACGCCAAGACGCCGGAGGGCGCGGCGGTCGCGGCGATCCGCGAGATCCTCGACCGCGGCTACGGCAAGCCGACCCAGGCCCACGAGCACGGCGGCGTCGGGGGCGGTCCGATCGCGGTCGACCTGACGGGCGCAACCGATGAGCAACTGGCCGCGCTCGGCGCTCTCTTCGGTCCGCTTGCCGCCGCCGGCGCAGCTGCTGGCGGCGATCCGGGCGGAACAGGCGCGGCGTAGCGAGAGGGCCGAGCGCGAGCGGATCCGGACCCGCAGCGCGTCGCTTGCTGGCTTCGTCCAGGAGGCCTGGCACGTCCTGGAGCCCAATCAGCCCTACGTGCACGGTTGGCACATCGAGGCGATCTGCGCGCATCTCGAGGCGATCACGCACGGGCGTTTCCTCGCCCTCGGGCTGGAGAACCGCCTGCTGATCAACGTCCCGCCGGGCACGATGAAGTCGCTCATCGTCTCGGTGTTCTGGCCGGCCTGGGAATGGGGGCCGTGCGGCCTCGCCGGACTGCGCTACCTCACGACCTCGTACAAGGAGGATTTCGTCAAGCGCGACGCGCGCCGCATGCGCGACCTCGTGTCGAGCGCGTGGTACCGGGCGCTCTGGCCCCACGTCGCGCTGTCGCGGTCGGGCGAGATCTCGTTTGCCAACACGGCGACCGGCTCGCGCGAGGGCATGCCGTTCGCCTCGCTGACCGCGGGCCGCGGCGATCGGGTCATCATCGACGATCCGCACTCGACCGAGACCGCCGAGAGCGAGACCGAGCGCGAGCGGACGCTGCGCATCTTCCGGGAATCGGTGACGACGCGCCTCAACGACCCGGCGCGCTCGGCGATCGTGGTGATCATGCAGCGCCTGCACGAGCGCGACGTCTCGGGCGAGATCCTGCGGCTCGGCCTGGGCTACGTTCACCTGATGCTGCCGATGGAGTTCGAGCCGGACCGCGCCTGCCGGACGCCAATCTTCGCCGACCCGCGCACGCTGGACGGCGAGCTGCTGTTCCCCGAGCGCTTCCCGCGGGCAGTGGTGGAGCGCGACAAGGTCCCGCTCGGCGCCTACGCGGTGGCAGGGCAGTTCCAGCAGCGGCCGGCGCCGCGCGAGGGCGGGCTGTTCGACCGGGCGGGGTTCGGGATCGTCGACGCGCTGCCGCCGATCGAGAAGTGGGTGCGCGCCTGGGACTTCGCCGGCACGAGGAAGCGGCCGGGCGCCGATCCGGACTGGACCGTCGGTGTGAAGATGGGCCGCGGGGCGGACAAGCGGTTCTACATCGCCGACGTGGTTCGGGTGCGCGAGACACCCGGCAAGGTCCGCCAGCGGCTGATCAACACCGCCGGCCAGGACGGGGCCGCGGTCGGCATCCGGATCCCGAAGGATGCGGGGCAGGCCGGCATCGCGCAGGCTGAGGACTACGTCACGGCACTCGCGGGCTTCATCGTCAGCGCCGTGGCGCCGACCGGGTCGAAAGAGGTGCGCGCCAAGCCGCTCTCCAGCCAGGTCGAGGTCGGCAACGTGCTGTTGCTGCGCGGGCACTGGAACGAGGCGTTTCTGGAGGAACTGGGCATGTTCCCGGCGGGCAGCCACGACGATCAAGTGGACGCGGCCGCCGACGCGTTCAACGAGTTGGCCGGCGTGCTGCCGGGCGAGGGGCTGATCGAGTTCTACCGTCGGCAGACCGCGGCAAGCTCAGCTTCAGAGAGCCTTCGCCACGGGTGGTCGATGCCGAGCGGCGCGGCCGAGGGCTCGACAATCGAGCTGGTGGCACCGGCTGGCACAGGATCCGTGATCGGCTTGTCGGGGGCACGCTATACGCCTGACACCCATGGGCGTATCGCAGTCGTGACCACGGACGCCGGGCCGCTGCTGGCCTCAGGTTTCAGCTATGCAGCCGAGGCGGTCTGAAGGTCTTTCTTGGGTGTTGAGCGGTCTGTTCGCTTTCCGAAGGCTCAAAAAAGCATCTTTTGAATGCAATCCCCTCTGCTCACGATTAGCTATAACTACGGATAAGGCCGCATAGCGCACGCCTAAATCGCATCATCCCGACTTACACGATCAGCTCGCGATACACCAGATCAAACCCAAAGTAGAATTAGATTTCAAAATTCAACCAGCGCGGCATTCGCTATCAGGCAAAAATAATGCGCTGCTGTCCAAATATCTTGATCAAACATTAACTGTTAAATTCAGTTTTTAAGGCAAAGTTCTGGGCAGATCTACCGTATAGCGGCATCGGATGATGTCGCAGAAGGATGAGAGCTGTTAAATGTTCGATCTTTGGGGCGATGATCGCGCTAAACTCGAGGCTTTGGATCGTTCGCAGGCAGTCATCGAATTTAAGCCGGATGGCACGATCATCAGCGCCAATCGCAATTTTTTGCAATTGATTGGCTACGAACTGACGGAAATACAGGGGAGGAATCACGCGATTTTTGTTGATCCTGAATTCGCTGCAAGCTCTTCCTATAATTCTTTCTGGACTGCTCTGAGACAAGGCGAGTTCCGGAACGATGCTTTTCGACGGATAGCCAAAGGTGGCCGTGAAATCTGGATTCAGGGAAGCTACAACCCGGTTCTCGACCGAGCCGGCCGCGTCACGAAGGTGATCAAATTCGCGACCGATATCACCGCATCGAAGACGCGAGGCTTGGAGGCGGATGGCCGCCTGTCGGCGCTCGATCGCTCTCAGGCCGTCATCGCGTTCACCCCAGATGGTACGATCCTGGACGCCAACAGCAATTTTCTCTCTGCTATGGGCTACCGCCTGGACGAGATCCGCGGAAAGCACCACTCGATCTTCGTCCCGGAATGCGAACGGGCGGAGGACAGTTACCGCGCGTTCTGGGCCAATCTCGCGCGCGGAGATTTTCAGACGGGCGAGTACCGCCGTCTCGCGAAAGATGGAACGGACGTCTTTATTCAGGGCACCTACAACCCAATCACCGATGCAGACGGGCGGGTTATGCAGGTCGTTAAATTCGCCGTCGATGTCACGCCGCAGGTCCGCCAAAGGCAGCAACTCGCTGAGGCGCAACGTGCCATCGGCAACGATCTTGACGCGATCGGCAAGGCTGTGGAGGACGTCACGCGTCAGACGGGCGAGGCTGCCGGAACAGTCGGCCGGGTGTCCTCCGACATCCAAGCCGTAGCCACCGGCGCAGAGGAATTGTCTGCCTCGGTCGGTGAGATCAGTCAGCAGGTGAGCCACGCCGCGCGGATCGCCGGCGATGCCGTGGATCAGGCCCGGCATACGGGCGACATCGTATCTGGCTTGAGCGAGCAGGCGGCGCAGATCGGTGCCGTTGTTGGCCTGATCTCTGGCATCGCGGCGCAGACAAATCTGCTGGCGCTCAATGCCACCATTGAGGCTGCTCGAGCAGGACAAGCCGGCCGTGGCTTCGCCGTCGTCGCGACAGAGGTGAAGGCGCTGGCTGAGCAGACAGCGCGGGCGACCGACCAGATCCGCGGACAGATCGCCTCCACGCAAGCTGCAACTCATGAAGCCGTCGGGGCGATCGGGAACATCCAAGCCACGATCCGCACCCTGAATGATGTTTCGTCAGCTATCGCGGTTGCCGTTGAAGAACAGTCGGCGGTGACCCGCGAGATGTCAGGCAGTATGCAGACAGCTTCGCATGGCGTTTCCACTATTGCGGCCGGAATGGACACCATCGCCGCAGCGAGTGCGCAAGTCGACCAAGCGACACGGCAAGTCCGAGAGGCGGCACGCGCGATTGCTTAAGCAATTGGCAAGCCGTACTGTACTATCGAGTCTGTCTGTGTGATTTCCAATATCGTAGTATTATTAGGACGATCGGAAACGAAAATCGGATGTAATTTTGAATAACAGTTCAGTATCATGATCCGCGAATGTCAGATCACGCATTCTTGTAACTGTTAGGGGATGCCGGCAGCCTGAGAATATAATAAGCGTCCAAAGCAATGCAGACGCTATTTTCAACCGATGGAGTGCCGCAGAGGGACCGTTTCCGCCTGTGGCGCGACATCTGCGAAGACCGCCTGGTCCCAATGGCGCAGCAACGCTTGGAAGGCGGCGCCTTTCAGGCTGTCATTGAGGGTTGTCAAGTCGGCAGCCTTGGTTTCACAAAGTTCTCGTTACAAAATTTGCATGCCGCCACCACTTCGCAGATGGTACGTCATCCTGACAATAAGACAGACAGGCTGTTTATGAGCCTGGTCCTGACCGGCTCCGTCAAAGCACTTCAGAACGATAAATCGGCGGTCTCCACCACTGGTGATTTTTCGATCAGAGACACGAATGCGCCTTGGACGATCGAACATAGCGGATATAGCGAAGTTCTTGCCATTGAGATACCTAGGGACAAAATCGAGAGTATTATAGGACCTGCACGACACTTCGCCGGACTGATCGTAGGGCGTCATCTTCCGGTCGCGGCTTTGGCTCGCTCATTCCTTTGTGATCTGGCGCGTACGGCGGACCAGTTGGAGCCCCATTCTGCTGAGCGCATGGCGGCCGTCGGCGTTGATCTCATCGCCGCCAGCATAGCCGAGCGCATGGCAATGGAATCGCCCAAGTCTCTGCGCGGCTCATTGATCGTGCAGCGAGCGAAATCCTACATCTCCGCAAATTTTTCCGATCCGCGCATAGGCCCAGCCGAAGTCGCATCCGCGGCAGGTGTGTCTTTGCGCCAGTTACAGATGCTGTTTCGCGAGAATGGGGATAATATCGCCGCCTGGATCTGGCAGCGACGATTGGAGATGGCGTCTCGGCGGCTTTCAGACCCTGGATGTTCACACCTTTCGTTGGGCGAGCTCGCCTTTGAAAGCGGCTTCTTGGACCAAGCTCATTTCTCTCGCCGATTTCGAGCTCATTTCGGTCTCAGTCCGCGCGACTACCGCCATGCTGCACTGACTCGGCAGGCGTAATCCCGGCCTATTGCGTTTTGCAATAACAAGACGTCTAATGGTATGGGATATTTTAACGACTTGGCCCAGATATTGGGTGAGCACGGACAGATTATTTAGAAAAATGGCTAGCGGAGTTGGGACCGTCAGCGGCGGGATGGTCCAGAAATTGGGTCAGGCGGTTCGGTTGTGCTCGGAGATATAACGTCTCATCGGCGAATAACGATCTGGAAGACTGTTCAGATGGAACATCGGCTGTTATTCTAGTGGATAAACAATAGGTCGCCAGCGGACAATTCTGATCCACAGCCTTCGATCGCACCCTCACTGCTCTCCAGATCGATCTTCGCGCTCCGCCAAAGGGCAATTGCATTTGGCCTCACCGTCGCGCGGCGGCGTGGCGGGCACCTCGCTCGCTCCGCTGGCCTACACCCTCACCTATGGAAGCGCGGGCGCTGGCTCGTTGACCGGCCAGGGCTCGGGCTGGTTCGGTCCGTCGGTGCCGATGCGCCCGACCGCGCCCGCGGAGGTCGCCGGCCGCCGCTTCGACTACCCGACCGGTTACAACCTCAACACCACCGCGCGCGCCTTCGAGCCGGTCTCGTTCGCGCAGCTGCGCCGGCTCGCCGACGGCTACGACCTGCTCCGGCTCGTGATCGAGACACGGAAGGACCAGGCCGCCCGGATGATCGAGCGCGTGGAGGCGACCGGGCGGCAGATGGACGCGCTCGGGGGCAAGCTCGACCGCATGGACGAGAAGCTGGAGGGCGTGGCCTATCGGCGCGACATCGAGCACTTCGTGGTCCGCGATGAGATCGAGCGGCGGATCGACAAGGCGGTCGACGGCGCGAAGGCGGAGGCCGCCAAGGGGCTGGCCGAGGTCGCCGGGCAGGTGCGGGACCTGCGCAAGATCGGCTGGGGCCTGGCCTCGGCGGCGCTACTGGCCTTCGGGGGGATCGTGCTGGCGAAGATCGGGCTGGCGGGCCGGTGAGCCGGATCGACGACTGAACCGCGCTGCCATCCTGCGCGTAGACCGGGCCTCGACACTCCCCAGCGAGATCACCTCGAACCGCCCGGCACCGGCCGGAGCGATATTTCGCGACACTCGACCCTCAAATGAGGGGGTACGGCTCAAGTTCTGCCGTTACTGTGGTGGCAGCCCGAGACCCAAACCTTCAGCCCCGCCGGCACCGCCGCGCGGGGTTTTCTCACATCGTGCTCCGCTCTTCAGACGCGCTCTAATTGCAGGTCAGCTTCCGGCCTTCGGCCATGCCGACCTTCCGGTAGTGTTCCAGACCGGACTTGATCGCTCGGCCGATGACCGCTCGGCGCACGTCCGGATTGCAGCGCAGATATTCCATCTCGTTGAAAGCGTAGTCGCCACGCCCGCCCCGCGAGCCTCGGTCATAGTCACGATCGTAGTCGCGGCGGTCACGGTCGCCGTAGCCTCGATCGCCATAGCCCCGATCTCCGTAGCCCCGATCACGGGGTCCGTAGTCGCCGCGATCGTAGCCGTAGTCGCGTCCGCCGTATGGCTGCGCGAAGGCCGGAGCGGCTCCGCTGAGTAGCGCTAGGCCAAGGACGGTCGCCGAGATCACCTTCATGTCGTGCTCTCCGTTGTTGCGAGGCGTGAACGCTTTCAAAGGTGGGTGGTTCGATTTGCCTGGGCGAGCGTCGAGTCCTCGCTCCCAGCGTCACTACCGTTGGAGGGCTTGTCTTTCCGTGCTCTTCACCCACTCTCAGTGTCAGGTTTGGCGGGATTCCTCCCTTGTCGGTGCCGAGCCTGAGAAGCCCGCCCGGTCCGCCGGCGCGGGCTTTTTCGTGGCCGATCGCCGCAATCAACTGTCCACCATCCGATGCAGCAAGATGGGCCAAACGGGCGCCGTCTCCGTTCTGGGGGCCATGAGCCTCCCCGGCCATTCTCAAAAGGGTCTCGTGAGGTCCGGCTCGGATGCGATGGCGGATCTGTCCGACGCCGTCTTCGTCGAACGATGGCGCCTTATCACGGGCGAGCCGCCTGCTATCCTGCTGAGTTCCCGTACCGAGATGCTGGCGCTGCTCGTGGAATGCACCCCTGCGGCGTCGCTCGATCTAGCCGTCCCGGCTTGGGACTACTCCGAGGCCAACAATCGCACGAGCAGGTAACCGCCGCCGGCCATCGTGACGCCGAGCCAAGTTGCGTATCGGCTCGGCTCTTCGAACCGGCGCTGGCGCTTTGGGTTAGCTGCGTGGGGGGTATCCGTTCACGGAGGCGTGAGTGCCCCGCTACTTCTTCGACATCAATGACGGCCGCAACGAGCGCGACGAAGTGGGCTTTGAGTGCGCTGACCTTCAGGCTGCGGTCAGGCACGCCAAGCAGGCGCTTCCCGAGATCGCGGCCGATGAGGTGCCTAGAGATGGCGAGCGGCATGCCCTGACTGTCCTGATCAGGGACGAGAACGGCCAAGCCGTCTATCTGGGCGCCCTTGCCTTCACGGGAACATGGTTGCTCGCTTAGTGCCTCAGCGAGACTCGGCTCACACGCTGGTGAGATCGGACGTTCCCCCTGCGCTCAGTGAATTCACGAGGCACTCCCTCGTTAGTTCATGTGTCGGCGCCACTCCCGCCTCTCCCGCTGGGCTAGCTTGCGTCCCAGGGCCATCAGCAGTGCGTCCGCACAAGCTTTCAACTCTGGATCCTTCAGGTCTGCGATCGCTTCCTGCGCGGTGATGGCGTGCTCAGCGGCCCGCTCCAGCTGCTCTTCCGCCAAGCATAGCTCCTCCGCTTCAAGGGCGCCCTCGTTCATCCTCAGTTGGGTGACGTCGACAAGGATTCCGCGGCCACTTTGAGGCCTACCAACATGGTCTCTGGTGAAGCGTCCGCGCGCCAGCACCCACCGCATCTGGCCATCGACAGATTTCACTCGATGTTCCGCAAGATAAGCGCCGCCTTCCCGCGCACAACCGCAAAACAGCGCCGCTATACGCTCTTGCTCACAGCCGTGGATACTCTGGATGAAGCATGTTAGCGGCAAGCCTTCTGCCGCCTGATCTGGGTCTAGATTGAACAAGAGCGCAACTACAGCGTCAACGCGGATCCGGTCAGTCGCAGCATCCCAAGTCCAAGAACCAATTACGTCAAGCTCGTCGAGTGCAATTTGGAACGCTGAAGTGGGATAGTGTATATTATCACACAGAAATTTGCTCACCGCTGATCCCATGGCAAATCAAAGCGACCCCCAATCTATTGATCGATAATCAATCAACCTCAAGTGAGGCGATACAAATTTGTGCAACTGTCGCGTGCTGGAGGTAGCCCATCAAGCTAGGTCGCCGACGCGAATGTATACAAGATCAGCAGCATCTACCCATGATGGAATACAAAATGGGATCGAAGTCACCGCCTGTGCGCAAAACTTCCCATGGAGAGCGCGGCGAGAACGAGGCATTTGAGCACAGGGTTTCTCAGCGGCCTCCGGCAGGACGACACCTTGTAACGCGGATCGCTGAAGCATTACAGCTCCCAGAGCAAGTACTGTATGCGCCTGCTCATAAAGTAACGCCGTACCAAGCCAGTGAGAGCAAAGCGGCCATCAATCCTGCGGTTGAGTGCGATGCGCTTCTGAGCGCATACAACCGTATCCAAGATCCCGAAGAGCGGCGCCGCGTCCTTCTGCTTGTACAAGAGGCGGCTGATCAAGCCTGATTTTGCTGGCACGCTCCCCCGCCCCGTGAGCAGATCGGGGCGGGGCCGAGCGGGCTAGGGCAGGTAGCTTTCCTCAACGGAATGTGCGGATCCAGTGTGGGCCGATCTCGATGTAGAGACGTCGTCCGCGCTGCTCACAACGATAGCGCCATTCCAACGCGATCAGGTCCATAGCCTGGTCGATACGGGCGGCCGCCAGCGGCTCGGAGCAGCCGATTTTGATGACGTTGAGAAGTTGAAATTTCGGGTCGGCCATGCCGTAGCGGCCCGCGATTCGCTTCATGTCCTTGTCGATCGCGATCAGAACCGCTTCGTTGAGCTGTGCCGCTTTCGCCACGAGGTAGTCATCAGAGCCCGGCGAAAGCGCGGCGCCGTGGCGGATGGCTTCATAGCCACTTTGCTCGAAGGTTCGTGCGACGGAGACAGGTACGCCCTCATCAAGGAGGACGCGGAAGACAGGCTGTTCGGCGACGGCCCTAAGCGGCGGCGTCGTGGGCCAGGGCCGCTTCAACGTCGCGCTCCGTCAGCGTCGGGTACTCTTCGATGATCTGCTCGACCGTGTAGCCGGCGTCGGCATAGGCCTTGATGCTTGCGACCTGAATCGCGGTCCCCGCGATCACCGGGTTGCTCCTCGCGACCCCGCGCACGCTCTGGACCTTCCCGTAGTTGTCGGGGTTCCGCGTGCGCAGCTGTCGGACGTTTCGCTCCATGTCCGCTCGCACGATCTCGAGCGGGATGCTGAGCACGCCCTGGCCTGTCGTGACCTCCTCACGCCGTCCTGTCTCGGGATGGTTGAAGACCACGCGCTTGTTGAGGACGTAAAGGGTCGTCCGCGCCCAGACATCGTCGCCCAGGTCGGCGAGCTCTGCCTTCACCTCACGGAGATGCTGCAGCGAGACGCCGCTATCATTCCGTAGGCGATCCAGCACCTGCAGGCAGATGAGATCTCGGAAGGAGTAGAGGCGCGTCTCCTCCCCCTCGCTGAGTTCGACCTTCAGGCTCGGCTCGAAAAAGGACGTGCGTCTCCAGTACCTGAGCTGCGTCAGGCTGATGCCCGTCAGGCGCTGCGCTTCGTCCTCGGTGAAGGCAGCGATGACGGTCCTGGATCCACCCGTCGCCATGAGGAGAGACATACTCTGAGTTGAGAGCAGCGCAAATGGGCGCGGCGTCACGCTGCACCGAACGTCAGGTCCGCCGTCGCCTCCTGGCGCGACCAGATCGAGCGCTTTGAAGCCGTCATCAGCCCGTGGCATGTGAGGCCATGACCTATCGTGTTGAATTCCGCAGAGACGGCGCTGTCATCGGCGAGGCCGAGGGGCTTGAGGATCGAGCTGCGGCCAAGCGGCTCGCGGAAGCAGAGATCGCCCAACGCGACGCCGAGATCGCACTCGTGATCGACGTGGATGGGACAGGAATGGAGGTCGCGTCCATCAGGCGGGATGCCATGAAGTGGGACGACGAGTAAGGACACCGCCAGGTCGCTTCTGCGGCTACCGGACGAAGCCCGGTCAGACCTAGGGGCCGCCGGTCTGGGAGTGCGCGGCCAAGGTGCGCGGCTGAAGCGGCCATTCCCACAAGAGCTTTGAAGATGGCGGGTCGGGTCCGCACCGAAGGGCGATGGGCGCAAGAACCCGACCTGCCTGCCGCAAACCGGTTGGGGACGGGCTTTGCGACAGGCCGGTGATCACATCCGCCGGTTACAGCATGATTTCAGCCTGGGGCTGCAACTGACATCAGATCGCGCCCGGCGCCAACGGCACCCCGGTCAGAGCGCTCCAAGCCCTTGGCCCAGCGCACCGTTTTGGCGGCCCTTTCCAATCTGGCGACCATTCGGCCGTACCCCGCCGGCCATGTTTGACCTCCCGCCCGCCGTCGCCGCTTGGCGCGACCTGATCCCCGCGGGTTGTGCTATGAGGCTCCGCCTGCCGATGGCCAGCCCGAGTTCCGCCGCTAAGAAGCGTCCTTTAATCACGGGGAGCGGGATAATCGCGCGCTCCCTAGCTCGACCTCCCAAGAGGGCACGATACTTTATTGCGCGATCTAATCTGGGGCCGAATAACTAATCTACGTAAAAATCCGCGATATTAAACGGCCAAACGAACTCAAATGATGGATGAATCCACGATAAGAATCTGCTAAATGCAGCTCTCGAAACAGACGAGGGCCTTGATGCGCGACTCAGCCTTGGTGGCCCTGGAGGTTTTGGTAGTGCCTCCAGATGTCAGCCCAACACCTGAGACGCTCATCCTCCGCGAGCACATCCGCCGGATCCTGCGCAAGCTCCCGTGCCCCGCGGCCAGCGCTCAGTACAGCTGAAGGGAGCGAAGCACGACGCCATCGGCGGTGTGGATCTCTACGCACCATCGCTCGTCAGGATCGGCCAATTCGCCCCGCGCGCGCATCTCGGCGATCAGCTGCGTCGCCTCGGCCACGGCAACCTCGATCGAGCTAGCCAATACACCCTCCTCGTCCTCGATGACCTCGCCCGGCCCCCTCAGACGGAAATGGTATCGCTCTGCCATGTCGCTCCTGCTCACGCCGTTGGGACAGCACTTCAACGGCGCGAGGGTTAGCATTTGATGGACAGACCACTTGATATGGCTGCCACACCAAGCTGATGAACACGGAGATGCGTTTGCATCCGGGAGGAGCCCTGCCACCGGTCTGGGAGTTCGTAGCCAAGAGGCGCGGCTGACGATCAGCCCTGCAAGCTCTCGGCGAAGTCGTCGGGGATCTCGCCCCACTGGCCGAGGATCGTGACGCCCTCCAGCTCGCCGGTCTCATCGTCGGCCACCACCTTCAGCGCCGCCGCGCCCGGCATCCGCTTGGCCAGGTTCTCAGCCTTCTTCACCGCCCCGCTCTCGGTCTGTGCCGGCTCCTGCCGGGCCGGCCGCAGCCGCTTCCGGTGGACTTCGAAAGGCTGCACCACGAACGCCGTCTTCGTCTCCTCCTCCGGTCGGCCTCGGTAACGTTAAGGCCCGCTCGCTATTGCTGATTCTGGGAGCCTTCCACACCGATCCCCCGCTATCCGAGCCGCCGCTGATCAGACGGTTGAACCGCGATCCCCCCTGCGCTTTGTTCCCAGTCTGTTCTAGCCGGGAATCGGAACGCGATGCACGCTCTCCCGCATGAGCCACCTGTGGAGTTTCGTCTCACCGAGGCAGAGGCGATCGCGCTCCACTACTACCAGTCCGCACATCGAGATGGCTGGGCGGCCCTCGTGCAGGCGATCGCCGACGCCCTTGCCGACATCGATGCCGCGGAGCGCCACATCGCGGACCATGGGCGACTTGTCTCCGACGGTTACGCACGCGGTCGCGTCTCCGCAGCCTGAACCATATGTCAGTACACCGCATCGACGACCTGCTGGTCCGCAGCCCTGAAGCCGTCCGCGTCCCGCTGATCGGGCAGGCCCTGTGCGCCGGCTTCCCGTCGCCGGCCGACGACTTCCTGGAGGGCGCGCTCGAGCTGCCCCGCTGGCTCGTGCCGAACCCGCCCGCCACCTTCCTGTGGCGGATCAGTGGCTCGTCCATGGAGGGCGCCGGCATCTACGACCGCGACCTCGCCTGCGTCGATCGCAGCCTCAAGGCGGGCCACGGCAGCATCGTCGTTGCGGCGGTCGACGGCCAGATGAGCTGCAAGCGCCTCGTGATCGACGGCAACGTCGCCCGGCTCGCCTTCTGCAACCCGGACCTGCCCGCCTTCGCGGTCGACGAACTCGGCGAGGGCGTAATCTGGGGCGTGGTCCGCTTCTCGATCCGCTGGCACGTCGCCCGCGGGCAGCTCTCGTGAGCACGCCGGAAGCCCGCCGGCGCGACCGGATTGGCGGCGGCCGCGCCGTGGCGCTGATCGACGGCAACAGCTTCTATTGCTCCTGCGAGCGCGTGTTCGACCCGAAGCTCGCCGCGGTCCCGGTGATCGTGCTCTCGAACAACGACGGCTGCGCCATCGCCCGCACCAGCGAGGCCAAGGCGCTCGGCATCAGGATGGGCGATCCGTACTTCAAGATCCGCGAGATGTGCCGGGCGCAGGGCGTGCGGGTGTTCTCGTCGAACTACACCCTCTACGGCGACATGTCGGGGCGGACCAACACGGTCTACCGCCAGTTCAGCCCGCAGGTGGAGATCTACTCCATCGACGAGAGCTTCCTGAACCTCTCGGACGTGGCGCCGGCCTTGAGAGTCGAGCTCGCGCGGGACCTGCGCGCCACGGTCCGGACCTGGACCGGAATCCCGACCTGTGTCGGCATCGGCCCGACCAAGACGCTGGCCAAGCTCGCCAACCACATCGCCAAGACCGTGCCGGTGCTGGAGGGTGTGTGCGACCTGACCGATCCGACAGCCTACGCTCACTGGCTGTGCCGGGTCGACGTCGCCGAGGTCTGGGGCATCGGCCGGGCGTCGCTCGCCAAGCTCCAGGCGATGGGCGTGGAGAGCGTGGCGGATCTGCGCGACCTCGACCCGCGGCCGGTGCGCAAGGGCCTGACCGTGGTGGGCGAGCGGATCATCTACGAGCTGCGCGGCGCGGCCTGCCTGCCGCTGGAGATGGTGCCGGCGCGGCGGAAGGGGTGCGCGGTCACGCGCTCGTTCTCGAGCCGGATCACCGAGCGGGCGGTGCTGGAGGAGGCGGTGGCGGCGCACGCGACGCGGCTCGGCGAGAAGCTGCGGCGCGAGGGGCTGGGCACAGACCACGTCACGGTCTTCTACCACACGAGCGAACACGACCGGGACGAGCCGATGCGCTCGGTCTCGACCACCGTGCAACTGCCGGAGCACAGCTCGGACACGCTGGTGCTGATCAAGGCGGCGCGGCATGGGGTTGCGCGGACCTGGCGCGATCCGGGCGATCGGCCGTGGCGGTACTCGAAGGCCGGGATCGTCACGAACGACCTCTTGCCGCTGTTGCACAGCCCCCGAGCGCTGTTCGGTGCGCTGGACCGCGAGCGCACGGGCCCGCTAATGGCGGCGATGGACGCATGCAACGCGCGCTGGGGCCGCGGCGCGGTGGTGCCAGCGCGCGCGGGGCTGGTGAGCCGGCGCGACTGGAACACGAAGTTCGAGATGCGCACGCCGCGCTACACCACGCAGGTCGGCGAGCTACCGGTCGCCTACGCATGAACCGTCACAGAACTTGGGCGACCGCTATGGGTGGAAAGCTTCTGGTCTGCTCATCGATTGGCAGCCCGGTAAGCTGCCGTCGTCCCAGCCATGGTCGTGCTCGGAAGGGGCTCAGGCTTTCGCGACGACTGGAAGCCGGAAGGGCGCTCCGAGCCGATTGAATGCGTTCATCGCCGCGATGGCAATCGTGAGATCCACGAGATCCTTTGGCGTGAAAGCCGCGCTTGCGGCCGCATAGGCTTCGTCAGAAGCGTGCGTCTCGCTTACCAGCGTGACTTCCTCCGCCCAGGCAAGCGCGGCGCGGTATTGGTCGGAGAACAGCTGGGGCACCTCGGCCCAAACCGGGACCAGGGCGACCTTCCCAAACGGCATCGTCTTCAAGAGGTCACGGGTATGTAGGTCGATGCAATGCGCGCAGCCGTTGATCTGCTGACGTCCCCCCATCGCTTTGGTCCGGCCTGAGTGCGAGTTTTCCGGTTTTGTGAGACCCTGATGGGAGGAGCAGAGCCGTGAAGAAGAGCAGGT